>JBBIIW010000422.1:0-3228 GCA_037446305.1 Candidatus Rokuibacteriota bacterium | reverse complement strand
GAGGTCAAGCCCCCGGAGGCCTTCTCCTCCCTGCGGGCTAGGGCCGTCGAACGCGGCGATGTGCCTGCGCGCGTGTCTAAAACGCTCTTCCTGGCCCTCAAGGGGACGAGCCGCTACGGCAACCCCGACGGCATGAGCGGCGCCATTGCGGTACTGGGGCCGACGCGCATGCGCTATCCGCAGACCATCTCCACCGTGCGCTTCCTCTCCCAGCTCATGGGCGAGATGCTGCGCACGTACTACGACGACGACGCGCCAGCGCGGTGCGGTGGTCATGCGCCCCCCGGGGCGGCCCACGGCCCGTCCCCCTCCCGGCGGCCGGCCTAGATGTCGAAGTAGAGCGCGAACTCCCAGGGGTGCGGCCGCAGCCGGACCGGATCCACCTCGTGCTTCCGCTTGTACTCGATCCAGGTCTCGATGACGTCGGGCGTGAACACGTCCCCCTTCAGCAGCCAGTCGTGGTCCTTCTCCAGCGCGTCCAGCACCTCGCTCAGCGAGCCGGGCAGCTGCTTGATCTTCTTGGCCTCGGCCGGCGGCAGCTCGTAGAGGTCCTTGTCGATCGGCTTGCCGGGGTCGATCTTGTTGGCGACGCCGTCCAGCCCGGCCATCAGGCACGCGGCGAAGGACAGGTACGGGTTGCAGGTCGGGTCCGGCGTCCGGAACTCGATGCGCTTGGCCCCCTCCGACTTCGAGTACATGGGGATGCGCACGGCCGCCGACCGGTTGCGCTGGCTGTAGACCAGGTTGATCGGCGCCTCGTAGCCGGGGACCAGGCGCTTGTAGGAGTTGGTGCTGGGGGCGATGAGGGCGCACAGCGCCGGGGCGTGCTTGAGGATGCCGCCGATGTAGTGCAGGCAGGTCTTCGAGATGTCGGCGTAGGCGCCCCGCTCGTAGAACAGGTTCTTGCCGTTCTTCCAGATGGACTGGTGGGTGTGCATGCCGGAGCCGTTGTCCTGGAAGAGCGGCTTGGGCATGAAGGTGGCCGTCTTGCCCCACTTCCGGGCGGTGTTCTTCGCGCAGTACTTGTACCACATGACCTTGTCGGCCATCCGGGTCAGCGTGTCGTAGCGCATGTCCACCTCGGTCTGGCCGCCGGTGGCCACCTCGTGGTGGTGCACCTCGACCCGGACGCCGACCGATTCCAGGGCCAGGACCATGTCGGAGCGGATGTCCTGGAACTTGTCCATGGGCGGCACCGGGAAGTAGCCCTGCTTGTACCGCGGCTGGTAGCCGAGGTTGGGCCGGTCGGGCGTCCCCTCCTTGCCCGAGTTCCAGAACCCGGCCTCGGAGTCGATGTAGTAGAAGCCGTAGTGGTAGGACTGGTCGAAGCGGATGGAGTCGAAGAAGAAGAACTCCAGCTCCGGCCCGATGTAGACCGTGTCGCCCACCCCGCTCTTCTTGAGGTAGGCCTCGGCCTTCTGGGCGATGTAGCGCGGGTCGCGCGTGTACGGCTTGCCGGTCACCGGGTCCTTGACGTTGCAGATGAGGACCAGGGTGGGCACGGCCGTGAAGGGATCCATCGCCGCCGTGCTGGGATCGGGCACCAGCAGCATGTCCGACTCGTCGATGGTCTGGAAGCCCCGGATGGACGACCCGTCGAAGCCCAGGCCGTCCTCGAAGATGCTCTCGTTCAGCTCGGAGACCGGGATCGAGAAGTGCTGCCAGAGCCCGGGCAGGTCGATGAAGCGGAGATCGACGATCTTGGCGCCTTTCTCCCTGGCCAGCTTGAGGACGTCCTTGGGCGTCATGCGCGACTCCTTCTCCTCTCGTCGTTGAGAGTTGCCGGTGACGGGCGACGCCGCCCCTGGGCGGCGTCGAGCCCGCCTACCTTAGAGAACACCGCCCGCGAAATCAACCCGCTCAGTGCGCGACCCGCGGCTTGGCCTCCGCCGCCCGCATGGCCTCGGCGAAGCCGCCGCCGGCCGCGAACTCGCTGTAGGTGCCGCCCCCCAGGCTGTAGGCGGTCTCGGAGTGCTGGGAGAGGTCGAGCCCGGCCACCTCCTCCTCGGCCGTCACCCGCAACCCGACCAGGGCGTCCACCACCTTGAGGATGATCGCCGTCATCACCACCGCCAGCGCGCAGGTGGCCAGCACGGCCAGGGCCTGTGTGCCGAGCTGCGCGGGGTTGCCGTGGAAGAGGCCGTCGCCGCCGGCCTCGTTGACCGCCTTGCTGGCGAACAGCCCGGTGGCCAGCGCCCCCCAGGTGCCGCCCACCCCGTGCACGCCGACGACGTCCAGCGAGTCGTCGTAGCCGAGCCGGGACTTCAGGTTGCACGCGCTGTAGCAGAAGAGGCCGGCCAGGGCGCCGATCACGATGGCGGCCATCGGCCCCACGAAGCCGGCGGCGGGCGTGATGGCGACCAGGCCGGCCACCGCCCCCGAGGCCGCGCCGAGCACGGTCGGCTTCCCCCGCGCCGCCCACTCCGTGAACATCCAGCCCAGGGCCGCCGCCGCGGCGGCGGTGTTGGTGGCCAGGAAGGCGGT
Organism: Candidatus Rokuibacteriota bacterium; assembly: GCA_037446305.1. GTDB lineage: Bacteria > Methylomirabilota > Methylomirabilia > Rokubacteriales > CSP1-6 > JBBIIW01. The sequence continues at coordinate 744 of JBBIIW010000422.1, read as the reverse complement.
GGCGGCCAGCCCGCCCGCGCCGAGCGCGCTGCCGGCGTTGAAGCCGAACCAGCCCACCCAGAGCAGCGCCGCCCCCATCACGGTGAGCGGCAGGCTGTGAGGCGGCATCGGCTGCTGCCCGTAGCCCCGCCGGCGCCCGATCACGATCGCGCACACCAGGGCCGACACGCCGGACGAGATGTGGACCACGGTGCCGCCGGCGAAGTCCAGCGCGCCCAGCCCCCGCAGCCATCCCCCGTCGCCCCACACCCAGTGGGCCAGCGGGTCGTACACGACGGTGGCCCACAGCACCGTGAACAGGATCAGCGCCGAGAACTTCATCCGCTCGGCGAAGGCCCCCACGATCAGGGCCGGGGTGATGATGGCGAACATCATCTGGAACAGCATGAAGGCCTGGTGCGGGATGGTGGCGGCGTAGGTCGGGAACGGCTCCGGCCCCACCCCCCGGAGCCCGATCCACTCCAGGCCGCCCACGATGCCTCCCTTGTCGGGCCCGAAGGCCAGGCTGTAGCCCCAGACCACCCACTGCACGGAGATCAGGGCGGCGATGACGAAGCAGTGCATGAGGGTGGCCAGCGCGTTCTTCTGCCGGACCATGCCGGCGTAGAAGAGCGCCAGGCCCGGCGCCGTCATCATGAGCACCAGGAGGGCGGAGGTCAGCACCCAGGCCGTGTCCCCGCTGTCGATGGCCGGGGCCGGCGCCGCGGGCGGGGCCGCGGCCGGGGCCTGGGCCCCGGCCACCGC
>JBBIIW010000421.1:0-3240 GCA_037446305.1 Candidatus Rokuibacteriota bacterium | reverse complement strand
CTGGCCTGGTTCCTGGCCGCCCGGCTGGGCGGTGTGACGGGCGACGTGATGGGCGCGGCCGTCGAGGTGGCCGAGCTGGCCGTGCTGCTGGCCATCGCCGCCTGGACGCGCGGGCCCCGCTGACGCCCGCGCGCGAGCCGGATGTATAATCCGCCGCACCCCGAGCGACGGAGGGCGAGATGCGGGAGATGGTCGATCCGCTGGTCGTGGGACGTGCCTGGCGCCGCGCCGGCGACGTCGGGCCGCCCGTGGACCTGTACGAGACCGCCGAGGCCGTCATCGTCCGCGTCGCCATCCCGGGCGCGGAGGGCGCCTCGCTGGCGCTCACCATCGACGAGGAGAGCGTCACCGTTCGCGGCGAGAGCCCGCCGCCCGGCAGCCGCTGGGGCGAGCGGACGGTGGTGCACTGGCAGGAGATTCCGTACGGGCGCTTCGAGCGCCGGATCCCGCTGCCCACCGTGGTCAACAAGGACGGCGCCAGGGCCAGCTTCAAGAACGGCGCCCTCGAGATCGTCCTGCCCAAGAAGCCGCGCCCGGGCGCCCGGACGATCCAGATCGACGTCACGTGAGGCGGCGCCGGGCGGCGCCCGGCCGGCGTCAGCGCCGACGGAACCGGATGGGGCCGAAGTAGGCCTCGGCCGCCGACCGCGTGTCGTTGGTGTCGATGGCGATGGACACGGCGCCGGGGGCGTCCGGCTCCTCGCCGTAGACCGTCCGGTAGTCCTCCCGCACGTCTCGCTGCTCGCGCAGCCACTGCCCGAGGCCGGCCGGCCCCGAGCGGACGACGATGTAGGTCACGGTGCCGGTCTTCTCGCTCTTGCAGATGGTCCCGACCGGCCGGGTGCTGTCCCAGACGTAGCCGATGATGCGGGAGCGGACGGCCTGGGGGAATCGCGGCCAGATGACGTAGAGCTGCGCCGCCTGGTCGTCGGTGGCTTTCCGGCAGGAGTCGCCGCCCGCCGGCAGCGCGGTCGCCTTCCAGGTCCACTCGAGGATGGGCGTCGTCGCCAGGTCGACCGTGCCGCTGATGTCCCGGACGATCGTGGAGCTGTCCTCGCGGCTCCTGACGTGCAGGGCCCGGTGGCCGTCCTGCGCCACGACCGTGAAGTCGTAGGCGGGACTGCCCCAGTTCTGGGCCTTCCAGCCCTCGGGCAGCCCCCGCGCGCCGACCGGCAGCCGCGCCCAGTCCTCGACGATCACCTCGTCGGCCGCCCCGGCCGGCCCGGCCGCCAGCAGCGCCAGCAGCAGCGCGATCAGGCGGATCATGGGCGCATCCCGCGTCGTTTGACGCCCAGGCGGGTCGCCTCATTCTCGTAGGCCAGGCCGACCCAGTCGGTGAGCAGTGGCCGGGTCTCGCGCGGGTCGATGATCTCCTCGATCCCGAAGGCCTCGGCGGTGCGGAACGGGCTGCGCAGGGCCTCCAGGCGCTGCTCGATCTCCCGCCGGCGCGCGGCCGGGTCGGGCGCCGCCTCCAGCTCGCGCCGGTAGGCCGCCTCGATGCCGCCCTCGAGCGGCAGGGAGCCCCAGTCGCCCGAGGGCCAGGCGTAGCGCAGGTTGAGCCCCTGCACGTTGCCGTGGCCGGCGCCGGCCACCCCGAACACCCGCCGGACGATCACGGTGACCCAGGGGACCGTGGCCTGGTAGACGGCGCTCAGGGCCCGCACGCCCTTGCGCACGGTCCCGGCGCGCTCGGCGGCCACGCCGATCATGAAGCCCGGCTGGTCGACCACGTTGACGACCGGCAGGTGAAAGGTGTCGCAGAGGTCGATGAAGCGCGTCATCTTCTCGGCGCCGGCCGCCGTCAGGGCGCCGCCGGCGTGCCGGGGATCGCTGGCCAGCACCCCGACCGGGTAGCCGTCCAGGCGGGCCAGCGCCGTGACGAGCGAGGGCCCGTACGCGGGCGCGATCTCGAAGAGCGAGTCCCGGTCGACCACGTGACGGAGCAGCGCGCGCACGTCGTAGGCGTGCCGCCGGTTGCGCGGGATGATCCCGATCAGCGCCTCGTCGCGCCGGCGGGGATCGTCGGTGGGCGTCGCCCGCGGCGGCAGCTGCCAGACGTTCTGGGGCAGGTAGGCGAGGAAGCGCCGGATCTGCTCGAACGCCTCCTCCTCCGTGTCGACGGCATTGTCCACGACCCCGCTCTCGCGGGCGTGGATGTGGGCTCCTCCCAGCGCCTCCTTGTCGACGTCCTGGCCGAAGGCCCGCGCGACCACCGGGGGGCCGGCGATGAAGACCTGGGAGAGCCCGCGGACCATCACCGAGAAGTGGGCGGCGGCCACCCGGGCCGCGCCCAGGCCGGCGACGGGCCCCAGGGCCGCGGCGACCACGGGGATCTCCGACAGCGAGGCCGCGATCAGGTCCCAGGCCGGGTTGCCCGGAACGTAGGTGCGGCCGGTCGCCTCGTACGTCCTCACGCTGCCCCCGCCGCCGGTGCCCTCCACCAGCCGGATCAGCGGCAGGCGCAGCTCGCGGGCCATCCGCTCGCTGTAGGCCTGCTTGCCGCCGACCGCCCCGTCGCTGGCGCCGCCCCGGACCGTGAAGTCGTCACCGCCGACGACCACCCGGCGGCCCTGGATGCGCCCGGTGCCCATCACGAAGTTGGCGGGGCGGAATCCGGCGAGCCGGCCTGCCTCGTAGGTCGCCACGCCCGCCAGTGCGCCCGTCTCGTGGAAGGAGCCCGGATCGAGCAGGCGCTCGATGCGCTCGCGCACGGTCAGCCGGCCGGCCTCGTGCTGGCGCGCGACGCGCTCGGGCCCACCCATCTGCCGGGCCAGCGCCTGGCGCCGCTTCAGCTCCTCGATCTCGGGCTCCCACGTCATCGCGCTCTCGCCGCTTCCGGCCCCGCGCAGGCCGGGCGCCCTATGATACCGTCGCCACGATGGGCGAGGGACCGGCGGCCATGCGGCTCGACAAGTGGCTGTGGGCGGCGCGCTTCTTCAAGTCGCGCACGCTGGCCGCCCAGGCGTGCGCCGGCGGCAAGGTGGACGTCAACGACGAGGCGGCGCGGCCGGCGCGCGCCATCCGGCCGGGTGACCTGATCGCGGTCACCGTGGCGCCCGGACGGCGCCGCATCGCCAGGGTCACGGCCCTGGACGACCGGCCCGGGGAGAGCTTCTTCATCGAGGCGGTCAAGTAGCGCCGGGGCGGCTGGCCTCGAGGGCTAGGTGCCGGGCGCGAGGCCGCCCGGGCCGTGGCGGATGCCCTGCTATTGCTTGTGAGGGCCGAGGCGGTCGAGGTGTT
>JBBIIW010000420.1:0-3243 GCA_037446305.1 Candidatus Rokuibacteriota bacterium | reverse complement strand
CGGCGGCGCGCCAGCGCCGACGACGACGGCGACCTGCTGTGGGCGCTGCGGGGCGGCGGCGGCAACGTGGGCATCGTCACCGCCTTCGAGTACCGGCTGCACCCCGTGGACCGGGTGCTGGCCGGCATGCTCGTGTTCCCCCTGGCCCGGGCCCGGGCCGGGCTCCGCTTCTACCACGAGTTCGCCTCGAGCTGCCCCGATGAGCTCAGCACGGCCGCCGTGTTCCTGACGGCGCCGGACGGCAACCCGGCCCTGGCCATCGTCGTCGCCTGGTGCGGGGCCCCGGAGGCCGGCGCGCGCGCGCTGGCGCCGCTCAGGACCTTCGACACGCCGGTCGCCGACACCATCGCTCCCATGCGCTACGTCGAGCTGCAGGCGATGATCGACGGCGCCGCCCCCCGGGGGCTGCGGCAGTACTGGAAGTCGAGCTTCCTCTCGCACCTGGGCGACGGCGCCATCGAGGTGCTCACGCACTACGCGGCCACGCGACCCTCGCCCCAGACCTCCATCGCGCTCCAGCAGATGCACGGCGCGGCGGCCCGGGTGGCCCCGGACGCCACGGCCTTCGCTCACCGGCGCCCCCAGTACGACTTCGTCGTGCTCTCCATGTGGCCGGACGCCGGCGACAACGAGCGCAACGTGGGCTGGACCCGGGAGCTGCACGAGGCGATGCGGCCGATGCTGGAGCCGGGGGTCTACGTCAACAACCTGGGCGACGAGGGCCACGACCGCGTGCGGGCGGCTTACGGGGTCAACTACGAGCGGCTGGCCGCGCTCAAGGCCCGCTACGATCCCGCGAACGTCTTCCGGGCCAACCAGAACGTGCCCCCGGCGCCGCGGGGCGCCGCGCGCTGATGGCGTTGACAGCGCGCGGCGCCTGCTTCACGCTCGGCGCTGGTGCGTCCCTGGCCCCGTGCCGCCGCCGTGCTGGTCCTGCTCGCCCTGGCGGGCGCCGGCTGCGCGCGCCTGTCGCCGGACCTGGTCCTGCCGGCGCTGGGGCTGCAGGATCCGGCCTGGGAGCGCACGGTGGAGGCCACCGTGGGCGCGCCCATCCTGGCCGGCAACGCGGTGGACCTCCTGCTCAACGGCAGCCAGATCTTCCCCGCCATGCTGGACGCCATCGCCGGCGCGCGCCGGACGATCACCTACGAGCAGTTCATCTACAAGGCCGGCGGCATTTCCCGCCGGGTGGCCGAGGCCTTCGCCGAGCGCTGCCGGGCCGGGGTGCGGGTGCACCTGCTCTTCGACGGCTGGGGCGTGCGGTGGATCGCCCACCAGGACCGCGCCCTGCTCGAGGACGCCGGCTGCCGCTTCGCGGTGTTCCGCCCGCTTCACCACCTCGACCGGGCCAACTACCGCAACCACCGGCGCATCCTGGTCGTGGACGGCGAGGTGGGGTTCACCGGCGGCTCGGGCGTGGGCCCGCAGTGGGTCGGCGACGGGGTCGGCCGCAACACCTGGCGGGAGACGGACGTGCGGGTGCGGGGCCCGGTGGTGCAGTCGCTGCAGGCCGCCTTCGCCGAGCACTGGGCCGAGGCGACCGGCGCGCTGCTGGGCGGTGAGGCGTACTACCCGCCGCTGCCGCCGGCCGGCACCGTCCGGGCCCAGGTGGTGCGCAGCGCGCCGGTCGCCGGCAACTTCGCCCTGTACCGGCTGCTGATGCTGGCCATCGCCGGGGCTCGCCGGTCCATCCACATCACCAACCAGTACCTGGTCCTGGACGACGCCATGACCGCCGCGCTCGTGGAGGCCCGGCGCCGCGGGGTGGAGGTGGTCATCATCGTGCCCGGCACGGCGACGAACCGGCTCGTGTTCGCGGCGGGCCGCGCCGGCATGGGCCGCCTGCTGAAGGCCGGCATCGAGATCCACGCCTACCGGGCCGGGCTGCTGCACGCCAAGACGATGGTGGTGGACGGCGTCTGGGCGACGATCGGCAGCACCAACCTGGACCCGCGCGCGCTCCGGATCAACGACGAGCTGAACGTGGTCGTGTACGACCGCGAGCTGGCCGGCCGGATGGAGGAGATCTTCGCCGCCGACCTGGAGCGCTCCGAGCGCCTGACCTACGAGGCCTGGCAGGACCGTGGCCTCTGGCTGCGGTTCCTCGGCTGGCTGACGGTGCCGATCCGCTCCCAGCTCTAGCCGGAGCGCCGCCTACCAGAACTCGCGGGAGGCCAGCCGGGCGCCGGCGGCCATGCTGGCCAGCTTGGCCCACACGATGTCGGGTTCGACGGCGGCCTGGCCCACCCAGGTGCCGAAGCCGCAGTCGGTGCCGGCGATGACCTGCTCGCGCCCCACCAGCCGGGCGTAGCGGCCGATGCGCTCGGCGACCAGCTCCGGGTGCTCGATGAAGTTGGTCGTCGAGTCGATCACGCCCGGGATCAGCACCTTGTCGGCCGGCACCTTCACGCGCTCGAACACCCGCCACTCGTGGGCGTGCCGGGGGTTGGCGGCCTCGAACGAGATGCCGCCGGGCCGGGCGGCCAGCACGATGTCGATGATGTCGGCCAGCGGCACGTCGCGGTGGTGCGGGCCCTCGTAGTTGCCCCAGCAGAGGTGCATCCGCACGCGGTCGGGCGGCACGCCGGCCAGCGCGTGGTCGAGGGCCTGCACGTGCAGGCGCGCCATCCGGCGGAACTCGTCCAGGCTCAGGCCGGCGTCCGGCGCCGGGCGCGCCCCGGGTCGCCGAACACCCGGCGCGCCATGCCGGGGAACTCCGCCAGGTCCTGGTACTGGAGCGGGCGGCTCTCGCCCTCGAAGCCGGTCAGGCGGTCCTTCACGTACGTGGCGTAGCTCGGCTTGCTGAACTCGCCGTCGTTGACCACGGCCACGCCGGCCTCGGCCTGCTGGCGCACGACCTCCGCCACCGCCGAGCGGATGCGGGCGGCCAGGGCCGCCGGATCCACGGGCACGCCTTCCTCGCGGGCGAACATCATCCGCGTCAGGTCCTGCGGGCGGGGCAGGCTGCCGGTGTGCGTGGTCAGGAAGCGCTCGGTGCTCCGCTTCATCGCCCTGCCTCCCCGGGCTGGAAGACCTCGTTGGCGCTCGAGGAGGAGCCGCCCGGCCGCGGCCCGCCCGAGATGACGAAGATGCGGTCGCCCACCGCCGCGGCGCCCAGCCCGTGGCGGGCCGTCGGCATCGGGGCCCAGGCGCTCCAGACGTCGGCCGCCGGGTCGTAGGCCTCGACCCGGTCGAAGGTGCCCTCCGGCGCCTCGCCGCCGAAGACGAAGACGCGCCCGCCCA
>JBBIIW010000419.1:0-3249 GCA_037446305.1 Candidatus Rokuibacteriota bacterium | reverse complement strand
CGACGCCGTGCTGGAGGCGGTCGTGGACGGCGCGCGGCGGCTGTGCGACAGCGATCTGGCCCGCATCGCCGTGCGCGAGCCCGGGCGGGGCCGCATGACCTTCCGCCACTGGGCCGGGGCCCGGCGGGCCGGCGTGCTGGATCTGGACCTCGAGCCGGGGCGCGGCGTGGCCGGGCAGGCGATGGTGACCGGGCGTCCCTTCCGGACCGACGACTGGATGGCCGACCCCCGCGTGCCCAGGGACGAGGAGCTGACCGAAGTGTTGCGAGCGGAGGGCATCGTCGCCGAGCTCGCGGTGCCCATCCTCATCGCCGGCGCGCTGGCCGGCATCCTCACGGTCAGCAACCGCACGCGCCGGCCCTTCGGCGACCGTGACGAGGCGATCCTGGCCCGGCTCGCCGACCATGCGGCGGTGGCCATCCGCAACGCCGAGCTGTACGCCCAGGCGCGCGACTTCGGCGAGCGGCTGCGGGCGCTGGAGGAGATCAACCGCCTCGTCTCGTCGTCGCTCGAGGTGGAGGAGGTCGTGGACAAGCTCGCCACGGCCCTGGCCCGGGTCTTCGACGCCCCGCTGGTCACGGTCTGGGGCCTGGACGCCGCCGCCCAGCGACTGCACCGGCTGCTGACCATCGGGGGGGCCGAGGTCGACCAGGACTTGCTCCGGGAGCTGGCGGTGGGCGAGGGGGTCACGGGCGCGGTGGTGGCCAGCCGGGAGCCCGTGCTGTGGGTGGACGTCGAGCAGGACGGGCGGTTCATCGGGTCCGAGACCCTGACCCGCCACGGCCTCCGGTACCTGCTCGTCTACCCGATCGCCATCGGCGACCGCGTGCTGGGGGCCTTCGGGCTGGCCCGGCCCACGCCGGCGCCCGTCACCGACGAGACGCGCGCCATCCTGGCCTCGCTGGCCGCGCAGGCCGCGGTGGCGCTCGATCATGCCCGGCTCTACCGCGAGGCCCAGGAGCGGCTGCGCGAGACGAGCACGCTGCTGGCCATCGGCCGCGTGCTCTCCGAGCCGCTGCCCCGCGAGGAGATGATGCGGCGCGTGGCGCGGGAGGCGGCCCGCGCGTTCGGAGCCGACCTGGTCGGCATGTATACGGTGGACGACACGGGCGAGCGCCTGTTCCCGGTCGCGGGCTACCATGTGCCGGAGGAGCTGGTGGAGTTCTTCCGCACCCGGCCGGTGGTGCTGGCCCGCTTCCCGCGGTTCCAGCGCGCCTGGCACGCCGGGCACAGCGCCTACAGCAGCGACACGCACCGGGACCCCGAGATGGACCAGGAGTGGGTGCGACAGCTGCCCGAGAACGCCATCCTGATGGCGCCGCTGCGGGTGTACGGACGGAGCATCGGGGCCCTGTTCCTCGTCTGGTGGCATCCCGGTCGCCCGTTCGCCGCCGGCGAGATCCGGCTGGCGGAGGCGGTGGCCGCCCAGGTGGGCCTGGCCCTGGAGAACATCGAGCTCCAGCGCCAGCGCGAGGTGAAGCTGCGGGAGACCGAGACGCTGCTGTCGGTGAGCCGCAGCCTGACCTCCACGCTCGACCTCGACGCCCTGCTCCGCGAGTTCCTGCGGCGCGTCGCCGCCACCCTGCAGGCCGACACGGTGGCGGCGTTCCTGCCCGTGGAGGACGGCGAGGTCCTGGTCGGGCGCGCCGGCTACCGCGTGCCGCCCGAGCGCCTGGCCGCGCTGCGGGCCCTGCGCATCTCCATCACGGAGCACGCCTTCTACGCGGAAGCGGCCCGGACGCGCCGCCCCGTGTTCACCACCGACGTCGCGACCGACCCGCGCATCCCCGACGTGGTGCGCCAGGCGCTGGCCCACCGGAGCCAGCTGTTCGTGCCGATCGTGACCAAGGACCGGCTGGTCGGCGCCTTCATCGCCGCCTGGCTCGAGCGCGAGCGCGCGTTCACGGACGACGAGCTGGCGCTGGTGGGGGCCATCGCCGGCCAGGCCGGCGTGGCCATCGAGAACGCCTGGCTCTTCGCCGAGAACCGGCGGCAGGTCCAGGAGCTGAGCGTGCTGCACGAGCTGGGGCTGGCCCTGGCCGGCCAGCTCGACCGGACGGCCATCCTGGACACCGTCCGCCAGCAGGTGCCGCGGGTCCTGCAGGCCCGCAAGCTCGCCGTGCTGTTCGTGGACGGCGAGGAGGCGGAGGTGGCGCTGCGCGTGCTGGACGGCGAGGTGGACACCGCCGGGCCGCGGCGCTACCCGCGGTCGGTCGGGCTCGTGAACGTCCTGCTCGAGACCGGGCGGCCGCTCCGCACCGACGACTACGCCGCCGAGTGCGGCCGGCGAGGCCTGCCCCTGCCCGCGGTCCCGCCGCCGCAGCGGCTGCCGCGCTGGATGGGCGCTCCCCTCCGGGCCGGCAGCATCAGCGGGGCCCTGACCGTGAGCCGCGACGACCCGCCGTTCACCGCCGCCGACGAGCGGCTGATCGGCAACGTCGCCGACCTGGTGGCGCTGGCGCTGCGCAGCGCCGGCCTGTTCGAGGAGCGGGCGCGGGCCTACCGCGAGCTGGCCGACACGCAGGACCAGCTGGTGCGCACGGAGAAGCTCCGCGCCCTGGGGGAGATGGCGTCCGGGGTGGCCCACGACTTCAACAACCTGCTGGCCGCCATCCTGGGCCGGGCCCAGCTCCTCCAGCGGCGGCTGGTCGACGCCCAGCTGCGCCAGTGGGCGCAGGTCATCGAGCGGGCGGCGCTCGACGGCGCGCAGACCGTGCGCCGGCTGCAGGAGTTCAGCCGGGTCCGCCGCGACGAGCCGCGGCTGCCGGTGGACCTGACCCAGGTGGTCCGCGACGCGCTCGAGATCACCGAGCCCCGCTGGCGCGAGGACTCCGTGCGTCGAGGGATCGTCATCGACGTGCGGACCGCCCTGGATCCGGTGCCGACCGTGGCCGGCGACGCGGCCGAGCTGCGGGAGGCGCTCACCAACCTGATCCTCAACGCGGTGGACGCCATGCCCCGGGGCGGGGTCCTCACGCTGCGCACGGCCGTCGCCGCCGACGGCGTGGAGGTGACGGTGAGCGACACGGGGGTGGGAATCCCGGCCAGCGTCCGCGGCCGGATCTTCGATCCCTTCTTCACCACCAAGGGGCCCCAGGGCACGGGGCTGGGCCTGGCCATGACGTACGGGATCGTCTCCCGCCACGGCGGCCGGATCAGCGTCGAGAGCGAGGAGGGCCGCGGCTCCACCTTCCGCCTCACCTTCCCGCCCTCCCCGGCCGGGGCCGAGGCCGGCGAGGCCCCGGCCCG
>JBBIIW010000418.1:0-3256 GCA_037446305.1 Candidatus Rokuibacteriota bacterium | reverse complement strand
CCGCGGCCCGCCCCCGAAGGCCCAGCGGAACTTCACGGATCCCGAGAGCCGGATCATGAAGGGGCCGGACGGGTTCGTGCAGGCCTATAACGTGCAGACTGCGGTGGATGCCGCCAGTCAGGTGATCGTGGCTGAGCAGGTGACGCCGACGCCGACGGACGTGCAGGCCTTGCCGCCCCTGCTGGCCCAGGTCAAGGCCAACACCGGCCGGCAGGCACGGGAGGTGTCGGCCGACGCGGGGTACTGCTCGACGGCAGTTCCTGCTCCGCGGCTGGACCCAGGTCCAAGGCGAATTCAGCCTGGTCGCCATCGCCCACAATCTGCTCAAGCTGGCGGCGGCCCGGACCTGATGACCCGGGTCGTGGCCGTCCGTTACTAAACATGTTCACCGTCCACCTGCATGCGACCGGCGCCCCCCAGCGTAAGCGTATGCTTTCACGTCTTACCGGGACAGACTCCTAGCCGGCCCGGGCCGCCCGCGGCGCGTAGAAGGACGATTCGCGGGCGCCGGCCACGCAGTCCCGCGTGAACTCGATGAGGTGGTGGCTCACCACCGCCGTGTGGATCAGCTCCTCGACCTTCCCCGCCCGCAGCAGCGGCCAGGCCAGCCGCCAGAAGGTCCGCCGGTAGTGGCCCCGGATGCCGATCCGCCAGATGATCCGGCCCAGGAGGCCGGCGCCCATCAGCGCGTTGCGCCAGGAGGCGCGATGGGGGTTGCGCGGGAAGGCCAGCCGCCGCGGGAAGGTGTGCGCGATGTTGTGGGCGAACCGCGCGTAGACGGCGTCCGGATCGTAGGCGGCCGTGATGCAGCGAAGCCACATGTCGATGACGGTGGCGTGGGGCAGGCGGAAGACGATGTTGGACTCGCGCCCGCCGCCGGGCGCCAGCCGCCCCTCGCGCTCCAGCCGCCGCCACAGGGGCGTCCGGGGCAGCGCGTACAGCACGTTGATGGTGAGGACGGGGATCTGCGAGGCTCGCACGAACTCCACGATCCGCTCGGCGGTGTCCGGCGTGTCCGTGTCCAGCCCCAGGATGATCCCGGAGACGATCTCCAGCCCGTAGCTGTTGATCTTCCGCACCGCTTCCAGGATGGGCAGGCGCAGGTTCTGGTCCTTGGCCATGAACCGGAGCGCCTCCGGCTCCGGCGTCTCGATCCCGCAGAAGACGGTGACGAACCCCGCCTCGCGCATGAGGGCCAGCACCCGGTCGTTGCGGGCGATGTTCAGGGTGGCCTCGCAGGCGAAGCGCAGGGGGTACCGATGGCGCTGCTGCCAGGCCACCAGGTGCGGCAGCAGCTCCAGGGCCGCCTTCTGGTTGGCGATGAAGTTGTCGTCCACGAAGTAGACGGCGGTGGCGCCGGCGGCGGCGATCGCGTCCAGCTCGGCCAGGACCTGGGCCGGGGTCTTCAGCCGCGGGTTGCGCCCGTAGAGGGCCGGGATGTCGCAGAACTCGCACGCGTAGGGGCAGCCGCTCGAGAACTGGATGCTGGCGATGAAGTACTGCCGCAGCGGGACCAGGTGGTAGGCCGGCGGCGGGAAGTCGCTCAGCGGCAGTCGCTCGGTGGTCTCGAACCGGAGCGGGCGCGCCGGCCGGCCGGGGTGGCGGTCCAGGTGCTCGATGACGCGGTCGGTGGCGTCTCCCAGCTCGCCGATGTGGAGCAGATCGGCCTCCGGATAGTCCTCGGGACAGGCCGAGACCGACGGGCCGCCCAGGACCACCGGCCGGTCGTGGGCGTGGGCGCGGCGGATGACGTCCTCGATGAACGGCCGCTGCACGTGCATGCCGGAGACGAGGACCGCGTCGGCCCACCGGAGGTCGTCGGCGCCCGCCGGCCGGGCGTTCTCGTCCACGAAGCGCACCTCCCAGGAGGCGGGCAGGTAGCCGGCCACCACCAGCAGCCCCTGGGGCGGCATGAAGGCCCGGACCCGGCCGCCGAAGAGCGGGTACGAGTACTGAAAGGTCCCGAAGGACGGCGCGTAGCGCGGCGACACGCAGAGGATGCGCCGGGAGCGCGCGGGGACGTACCGGGTGCGCATGACGGTCACGGCGAAGCATACCCGATCCGCCGGGCGTGGCCAGGCCCCGCCGTGGGAAAACGTTTTCCCATCGGCTAGAATGCGACGCCGGGAGGACTGCCGATGGACCTGCAGAGCGTCAAGGCGGTGGTGACCGGAGGCGCGTCGGGGCTGGGGCGCGCCACCGTGGAGCGCATCGTGGCCGCCGGCGGCGCGGCCGCCATCCTCGATCTGCCCTCGTCGGCCGGCGCCGACGTGGCCAAGGGGCTGGGCGCGCGCGCGGCCTTCACTCCCGCCGACGTCACCAGCGGCCCGGAGGTGCAGGCGGCGCTGGATGCCGCCCGCGCCGCCATGGGCGGGCTCAACGTCCTCGTCAACTGCGCCGGGATCGGCACCGCGATGAAGACCCTGGGCAAGCACGGCCCGGCCCGCCTGGAGGACTTCACCCGCGTCGTCACCGTCAACCTGATCGGGACCTTCAACTGCATCCGCCTGGCTGCCGCCCTCATGGCCCAGAACCCGCCCACCGCCGACGGCGAGCGCGGCGTCATCGTGAACACGGCCTCGGTGGCGGCCTTCGACGGCCAGATCGGCCAGGCCGCCTACTCGGCCTCCAAGGGCGGCATCGTGGGCATGACGCTGCCCATCGCCCGCGACCTGGCCGAGCTGGGCATCCGGGTCGTCACGATCGCGCCGGGGATCTTCGACACGCCGCTCCTGGGCACCCTGCCCGAGCCGGTCCGCGCCTCGCTGGCCCGGCAGGTCCCGTTCCCCTCGCGCCTGGGCCGGCCCGAGGAGTTCGCGGCCCTGGCCCTGCACATCGTGCAGAACGCGATGCTGAACGCCGAGACGATCCGGCTGGACGGCGCCATCCGCATGGCCCCCCGCTGATGGCCCGGAGGGGGCCGCGGCGGCCCCCTCGGAACCCTCCCCTGAGAGACGGTGCCGGCGCTCGCACCGTGGCCTCGAGCGCGGCGGGGCGCCGGCCGGCGGTTCGAGCTCGATGAAGCGGTCGCGGACGGTGCACGAGCGCCGGTCGGCCCTGTCCGGCCGGGTGCGCGTCGTCGAGGACCGGCGCGAGCGCCGGCTGATCGTCGGCGGCGACACGCTGTCCGCCTATCCCCTGAACGGCGACTGGTCGCGGCTGGCCCGCGAGTACTGGTGGCAGGCCGTGGCGGCCGCGGCGCCCCTGCCCCCGCGGCCCCGCGCCCTCTTCGTCGGCCTGGGGGGCGGGACCGCGC
>JBBIIW010000417.1:0-3267 GCA_037446305.1 Candidatus Rokuibacteriota bacterium | reverse complement strand
AGGGCGGCGCCGCCGAGCGCCAGGACCAGCGCGACCAGCAGCGCGCCCTGGCCCAGCTCGGGGGTCATCGCCGCTCGTCCTGCCGGAGCGTCCTCATGAGCTCCCGGTTGCCGGCGTGGTCGGCGTCCCCGGGCGCCTGGTACTCCTCGGAGTGCTTGGCCATGATGTGCGTGGCCCTGAAGTAGCCCTCCGCGGTCCACTGGCCCTCCACCACGGCCCCCCGGCCCTCGGCGAACAGGTCGGGCGGCGTGCCCCGGTGGCGGACGGGCACCGCGCTCTTGCCGTCCGTGATCGAGAAGGCGAGGTCGAGCGATGCGGGCTGCCACGTCAGCGAGCCGGGCGCGACCAGTCCGCCCAGCCGGTAGGCCTTGCCCGGCACGGCGCCCGCCGCCAGCTCCGAGGGCGTGACGAAGTAGACCGCCGACTGGGTCACGCCGGCGTAGATCATGTAGGCCAGCGCGGCCAGGATCACCAGCCCCCCGACGACGAACTTGGGCTTCATGGGGACCGGCGCTCCCTGACCTCGGGCGGCGGCAGCGGCATCGACCGCATCGGCGAAGGCGAGGCGCCCCCGCCGATGCCTTCCCGTTCGCTCGGCGCGGCCGTCAGCACTCGCTCGAGCCGTCTCAGCCGGCGCCAGTAGCCGCCCAGCAGCAGCGCGGCCAGGCCGTAGGCGGCGAGGACGAACTCCCAGTTGTCGGGCATCAGACCAGGACCTCCTGCTCGCGCCGCAGCAGGCGGACGCGCGTGAGGACGAAGTACGCATACAGCAGGGCGAAGGCGGCCAGGTTCACCAGGAGGGCGGCCACGAAGACGGACGGCATGGCCGCCGGCCCCGGCTTGAGCACGGTGGGCGGCTGGTGCAGCGTGCGCCACCAGTACACCGAGAAGTGGACGAGCGGGATGTCGAGGGCGGCCACGATGCCCAGCACGGCCGAGTAGCGGGCCGCGCGCTCGCGGTCCTCGATCATGCTCCGCAGCAGCAGGTACCCGAGATACATCACGAAGAGGATGGCCACGCTGGTGAGGCGGGCATCCCAGGTCCACCAGGTCCCCCAGGTGGGCTTGCCCCAGATGGACCCGGAGGTGATCGTGATCGCGGTGAAGAGCACGCCGACCTCGGCCGAGGCCTGGGCCAGCCGGTCGGCCTCCTGGCGCCGGGTCCAGAGGTAGGCGATCGAGGCCCCCAGGACGACGGCGAAGGCCAGGTAGGCCACCAGCACGCTGGGCACGTGCAGGTACATGATGCGCTGCACGTGGCCCTGGGTGACCTCGCGCGGCGCGATGCCGAAGCCCATCACCAGGCCGGCGGCGAGCGCCAGCAGCGTCAGCCAGCCGAGCGCGCGGTGCATCCTCAGCCCTCCAGCACCACGTCGAAGGTGAGGATGCCCACGGTGAGATAGAGGACGTCGGCCGCCGCGATGAGCCCCAGCCAGTTGCCGGCGGCGGCCAGGGGCTCGCCGGCCAGCACGGCCTCCGTGGCCTTCACAGCGCCCAGCAGCACGGGCACCAGGACAGGGAGCAGGAGCACCGGGAACAGCACCTCGCGGGCCCGGACGTGGGCGGTCATGGCGGCGAAGAGCGTGCCGACGGCGGCCAGGCCCACCGTGCCGAGCACAATGACGGCGGCCAGCGGCCCCAGGGCGGGCCACAGGGGCACGTCGAAGAAGACGGCGAACAGCGCCAGCAGGATCGCCTCGACGGTCAGCATCAGGATCAGGTTGCCGGCGACCTTGCCCAGGTAGACGGCCGACTTGTCGCCCGGCGCCAGCAGCAGCCCTTCCCAGCAGTCCTGCTCGCGCTCGACCAGGAAGGCGCGGCCCAGCCCCACCAGGCCGCTGAGCACGAACCCCAGCCAGAGCAGCCCGGGCAGGGCCGCCCCCACCCGGGCGCGGTCGGGTCCGAGGGCGAACTGGAAGATGAAGAGGAGCAGCAGGGCGAAGAAGAAGAGCGCGTTCAGCGTCTCCTTGGACCGCCGCTCGGTGAGCACGTCCTTCCAGAGGACGATCCACGCCCGGCGCGCGTAGCTCACGCGCCCTCCTCGGCGTGGGTCTCGTAGAGCCGCCGGACGTCGTCGGGCGACAGCGCCGCGGCCGGCGCGTCGAGGGCCAGGCGCCCGCCGGCCAGGATGGCCACGCGGTCGGCGGCGCTGAGGCCCCGCCCGAAGCTGTGGGTGGCGAGCATGACGGCGCCGCCGGCGGCCTTGACGCCGGCCAGGCGCTCCTCGAGCCACTTGGCGGCCCGCTGGTCCAGCCCCGCGAACGGCTCGTCGAGCAGGACGACGCGGGCCTCGGTCAGCGCCAGCCGGGCCAAAGCCAGGCGCCGCTTCATGCCGGCCGAGAAGGTGCGGACGCGGTCGCCCGCCTTCCGATCGAGGTCCACCGCGGCCAGCGCGGCGTGCAGCGCGTCGGGGCCCGCGGGCCGGCCGGCCAGCGTGGTCCAGAACCTGAGATTCTCGAAGGCGGTCAGGTCGTCATAGACCCAGGAGCCGTGCCCGACCAGCCCCAGGCGGGCCCGCACCTGCTCGGCCTGCCGCACGCAGTCGTAGCCGGCCACGGCCGCGCGGCCCCGAGAGGGGCGGGCCAGCGTGGCCAGGATGCGCAGGAGCGTCGTCTTGCCGGCGCCGTTGGCGCCGAGCAGCAGCACGACCTCGCCCGACTGCACCTCGAGACTCAGGTCTCGCAGCACGATCCGTCCGGCATAGGCCTTCCCGAGGCCGGCGACGCGGATAGCGGGCTCAGCGCTCATCGCTCAGATCGGCTCATTCTCCCGTACCGATCGCGAGGGGTCAATCGCGCGGTCCCCGCGCGCCTCCTCGGCGCCCAGCAGCCGCCACAGCAGCCCCAGCACCGCCAGCATGTCCACCGCGCTGCCGAGGGCCCACATGACGACGCCTCCCAGCGCCTGGTCCTCCAGCGCGTCCGGCCGGGCGGCGTAGCTGGCGTAGAGCACGCGCGGGCTCAGCGCCAGCAGGAGGCCGAGCGCCGCGCCCTGGAAGGCGTTCAGCACCAGGTAGCCGACGCGAGCGCCGCGGTGGGCGGGGCGCCGGAGGCGCGGCGCCGGGGCGACCACCGGCCACCAGAAGAGCAGCGCGCCGCCGAGGAGGGACAGGTGCTGCGCGGCGTGGACGGCCGGGTGCCCCACGGCCCGGTCGTAGAGGGCGGGCACGTGCCACCCCCAGAGGATCGCCGCGTGGACGAGCCAGGCCGCCGGCATGGCCACCAGGAGGGCTCCCGCCCGGCGCAGCGGCGCGGACGGCCGCAGCAG
>JBBIIW010000416.1:0-3288 GCA_037446305.1 Candidatus Rokuibacteriota bacterium | reverse complement strand
ATGGCCTGCGAGAAGTCGGCGCCCACCACGGTCCGCTCGGGCGCCAGGGCCCGGACGGCCAGCGCCAGGTCGGCCGTGCCCGTCGCCAGGTCCAGGACGGGTCCGGGCGGG
Organism: Candidatus Rokuibacteriota bacterium; assembly: GCA_037446305.1. Classification (GTDB taxonomy): domain Bacteria; phylum Methylomirabilota; class Methylomirabilia; order Rokubacteriales; family CSP1-6; genus JBBIIW01. Next base: position 3,177 of record JBBIIW010000416.1, on the reverse strand, counting down.
GCGGCGGCCACCTCGCGGGCCGTGACGCGGCGCCAGGCATGGTGCCGGCCCGCCGTCATCACCGTGTTCATCAGGTCGTAGCGGCCGGCGATGCGGGTGAACATCGCCCGGACCTGCGCGGCCTGCCGGCTCAGCGCCACAGGCCCCCGACGACGGCGACCAGGGCGATCACCGCGATGTAGCCGTTGACGTTGAAGAAGGCGACGTCCAGGCGCGAGAGGTCGCCTGGCCGCACCAGCCGGTGCTCCCAGGCCAGCAGGCCCGCGATGGCCAGCCAGCCCACCCAGTAGACGGCGCCCAGGCCGGTCATGAGGCCGAGGCCGGCCAGCGCGGCCGCCGTCAGCAGGTGATTGATGCGGGCGATGCGCAGGGCCGCGGCCACGCCGAACCGCGCCGGAACCGAGTGCAGGCCGCGGGCGCGGTCGAAGTCCACGTCCTGGCAGGCGTAGAGCAGGTCGAAGCCCGCGATCCAGACGGTGAGGGCGAACCAGAGCACGAGGGCGGGCGGATCGAACCCGGCGCGCACCGCGATCCAGCCCCCGGCGGCCGCGATGCCGTCGGTGAAGCCCAGGATCCAGTGGGATGTCCAGGTGACGTACTTCGTGTAGGAGTAGCCGACCAGGAAGACGAGCGCCAGCGGGGCCAGGGCCAGGCACAGCGGGTTCAGCATCCAGGCGCTCACGATCATGAGGAGGGCGCCGGCGGCGGCCAGAGCCTTCAGCTCGCCGGCCCGCAGCAGCCCCCGGGGCAGGTGCCGGCCCGCCGTGCGGGGGTTCTCGGCGTCGATCGCCCGGTCGATCACCCGGTTGGCCGCCATGGCGCAGGTGCGGGCGCCGACCATGGCCGCCGTCACCCAGCCCACCGTCCACCAGCCCGGCCAGCCCCCGGCGGCCAGGATCATGGCGGTGTAGGCGAAGGGCAGGGCGAAGACGGTGTGCTCGAACTTGATCGCGTCCAGGACGTGCCGGACCCGGGTGGCGACCGCGCTCAGAGGCCGTAGTCCTTCCAGCGGCGCGTCACCCGCTCGCGGATCTCCTCGCTCATGACGATCTCGGCGGGCCAGGGCTGGCCGACGTCGTCCAGCGGCCCCTTCTCGGTGGCATCCACGCCGAGCTTGCCGCCGTAGCGGTGGCGCAGGGCGGCATGGTCGAGGTCGTCCATGGGGCCCTCGAGGATCATCAGGTCGCGGCGAGGGTCGATGTTGCCGGTGGCCCGCCAGGCCACCTCGGACAGGTCGTGGACGTTCACGTGCTCGCTGACGACCACGATGGTCTTGGCCAGCGCCATGAGGCCCAGGCCCCAGAGGGCCGTCATGACCTTGCGGGCGTGCCCGGGGTAGCGCTTCCGGATGGAGACGATGACCAGGTTGTGGAACACGCCCTCGGCCGGCATGTTCACGTCCACCACCTCGGGCAGCATCATCCGGATGATGGGCAGGAAGAGCCGCTCGGTCGCCTTGCCCAGCCAGTAGTCCTCCTGGGGCGGCCGGCCCACGACCGTCGTCGGGTAGATGGGCCGCGCCCGCCGCGTCAGCCCCGTGAGGTGGAAGACCGGGTACTCGCGCGCCAGCGAGTAGTAGCCGGTGTGGTCCCCGAACGGCCCCTCCACGCGCCGCTCGGCCGGGTCCACGTAGCCTTCCAGCACGATCTCGGCGTCGGCCGGCACCTCGAGGTCCACCGTGCGGCAGCGCACCAGCTCGATGCCGGCGCCCCGCAGCCAGCCGGCGAAGACCACCTCGTCCACGCCCGGCGGCAGCGGGGCCGAGGCGGCGTAGATCATGGCCGGGTCGCCGCCGAGCGCGATGGCGACCTCCATGCGCCGCCCGGCCGGCGCCCGCCCGGTGCGCCCGGGCCCGGGGGCGTCGCTGGAGGTCTGCTCCTCGGCGCGGCGGTGGTGCTCGGCGGAGCCCTTGTGGGTCTGCCAGTGCATGCCGAGCGTGCGGTCGTCGAAGACCTGCAGGCGGTACATGCCCACGTTGCGCTGGCCGGTGACCGGGTCGCGCGTGAAGACGCAGGGCAGCGTGATGAACGGCCCCGCGTCGCCCGGCCAGCAGGTGAGGATCGGCAGGCCGGCCAGCGAGGGCCGGCTGGTCTCGACCACTTCCTGGCAGGGCGCGGTCGCGACGCGCCGGGGGCCGGCCTTGACCACGTCGATCAGCGTCCCGAGCTTGCGCAGGCGCTCGGCGAAGGTGCCGGGCAGCGTGAGGTCCAGCAGCTTGGCCACCCGCTCCCCGAGCTCGTCCAGCCGCTCGACGCCCAGCGCCCAGGCCATCCGGTCCGGCGCGCCGAAGGCGTTGATGAGCAGGGGCATCTCGCTGCCCTCGACTCGCTCGAAGAGCAGAGCCACGTTGCGGTCGGCCGGGCCCTTGGAGACCCGGTCGGTGATCTCGGTGATCTCCAGGCGAGGCGAGACGGGCGCCCCGATGCGGCGGAGGCGGCCGCGCCGCTCCAGGTGGTCCACGAAGTGCCGAAGGTCGCGCCAGGCCATGGCGGCGGCGCGCCCTCAGTCGCGGTAGAAGGTGGCCACGAGCCAGCCGGCCAGCACCGGGAAGGCCAGGCTGGGGATGACGCGGACGATCACGAAGCGCCACCCCATGAGCGGCGCCTCCCAGGCGATGATGCGCTGCATGCCGAACAGCGACCAGGAGGTCATGTAGGCGACCAGCGGGGCCATGGCCGCGCCCGAGTTGGCCAGGACGACCATGAAGGGGACGCTCACCATGGGCCCGCCGGGGGTCAGGATGCCGGCCAGGGAGGCGATCACGAGGCTGCGGAGTCCCCCTTCACGCCCGAAGTAGCGGGAGACGACGTCCTGGGGCACCAGCACCTGGATCAGCCCCGCCAGCAGGAGGGCCGGCACCAGGCGCGGCAGGATGAACCCGAGCATCGCGAAGCCGTTGCGGGCACCCAGCCAGGGCAGGCCGGGGTCCTTGACGTAGGCGACGACGGCGAGCCCGAGGGCGAGAACGACGAGGACGAGAAACGAGGGATCGGCGACCAGGCGCATGCAGCTCCTTCCGACGTTGCTCCTTCCGGCGTTCGGCCGTGCGGTCGGCCCTCCGGCGCCCGGGCGCTGGCCCTCGGGCTCCTCGGGGCTGGTCCCGGGCGGCTCGACGCCAGGCGTCCGGCCGCTCGGGCGGGTCTCCGGCCGCCCGGGCGGGCTCATTATGGCACAGCG
>JBBIIW010000415.1:0-3294 GCA_037446305.1 Candidatus Rokuibacteriota bacterium | reverse complement strand
CCACTGCAGCCGCGGCAGCCCCGGCGCGCCGAGCGCGTGGGCCAGGACCCCGACGGCGCCGCCGGACAGGTCGGCGACCAGGACCGCGCTGTCCTCGCCTTCCATGCCCGCCAGCGTCTGGGCGGGGCGGAGCGCGAACACGCGGCGCGCGCCGCCCCCCCACCACCGGAGGTTGTGCACGTAGTGGATGCCGCCGTCGATCAGCGCTCCGCCCCCCGTAGCCTCCCGGGCCAGCCGCCACCCGCTCCGCCGGGCGACCCCCCGGGCCAGCAGGTGGATCTCCCGCAGCTCGCCCAGCCGCCCGGCATCCAGCAGGCTGCGAACCCAGCGGAAGGCCGGCATGAAGTGGAACTGCTCGGCGACCATCAGGACCCGCCCGGCGTCCTGGGCCAGGGCGATCATCTCGTCGGCCTCGACCAGGGTGCGGGCGATCGGCTTCTCGACCAGTACGTGCCGGCCGGCCTGCAGGGCCAGCGCCACGTCGGCCAGGTGCCGGTCGTGCGGCGTGCAGACGACGACCCCGCCGGCGCGGGGGTCACGCACGGCCTCGGCGTAGGTCCCGTAGGCGGCCACGCCGCCGAAGCGCCGGGCGTAGAAGCGGGCTCGCGCGGCGTCACGGCTGGCGAAGATCAGCGGCAGGCCCAGGCGGCGCGCCGCGGCGGCGTGCCGTTGCGCGATCCATCCGCACCCCAGGACCACCAGGCCGGGCCGCATCCGCGATGAATGCTATCATTTGACGGTCGGCAACGTCAGGGCCGAGGAGGAGCCATGCGCCGGGTGGCCGTGATCGGAGTCGGGGTGACCAGGTTCGGCAAGCACGACCGGACGTCGGGCGAGCTGTTCGCCGAGGCCGCCCGCGATGCGCTGCTGGACGCCGGCCTGCCGCCCCGGGCGGTCCAGGCGCTCTACTACGGCAACGTGGTGGGGGGCGAGACCGAGAAGCAGCTCCACACCGGGCCGCAGGCGGCCTCGATCCTCGGGATCCCGGCCGTGCCCACCACCCGCTTCGAGACTGCCTGCGCCTCCTCGCACGCCGCCTTCCGCCACGCCGTGATGGAGGTCGGCGCCGGCCTCTCCGACGTGGTGCTGGTGGGCGGAGCCGAGCGGGTCCTCAACGTGCCCACCGCCGACTCCACCGAGTACTTCGCCTACGCCTCGGACGCCGCCTGGGAGCAGAGCGTCGGGCTCACCTTTCCGGGCGTCTTCGCCCTCATCGCGCGGGCCCACATGGCCAAGTACGGCACGACCGAGGAGCAGATGGCCCACGTGGCGGTCAAGAATCACCGGCACGGCGCGCTGAACCCCAAGGCCCAGTTCCAGAAGGAGATCACCCTGGAACAGGTCCTCGGCTCGGCGCTGGTGGCCGACCCGCTCAAGCTCTACGACTGCTGCCCCTTCAGCGACGGCGGCGCCGCGGTGGTCCTGGCTTCCGAGGAGGTGGCGCGCCGCTCGCGCCGGCCCGTCTGGGTCCTGGGCAGCGCCGCGGCCTCGGACTGGATGCTGCTGCACGACAAGAAGGACCTGGCCCGGGTGCCGGCCACCGAGCGCGCGGCGGCCGCCGCCTACCGGCAGGCCGGCCTGGGGCCCGCCGACGTGGACGTCGTGGAGCTGCACGACTGCTTCACGATCGCCGAGATCGTGGCCACCGAGGGGCTCGGGCTCTTCGAGCCCGGCACCGGCGGCATCGCGGCCGAGAAGGGCTGGACGAGCCTGGGCGGCAAGGTCCCGGTCAACCCCTCCGGCGGGCTCAAGGCCAAGGGGCACCCCATCGGGGCCACCGGCGCCGCGCAGATCGCCGAGATCGTCACCCAGCTCCGCGGCGAGGCCGGCCCGCGCCAGGTGGACGGCGCGCGCGTGGGTCTCACCCACACGCTCGGCGGCAACACCGCCACCGTCCTGGTGAGCCTGTTCGGCCGTGACTGAGGCCGGGCCCACGCTCAAGGGCTTCTTCGAGGAGGCCCGCCAGGGCCGCCTGGTCGGGATGCGGTGCGGCCGCTGCGGCAACCCGGCCATTCCGCCCCGGGAGTTCTGCGACGCCTGCGGCGAGCGCGCCTGGCAGCGCCTGCCGCTGTCCGGCCGGGGCCGGATCGCCTCCTACACCGTCATCCGGGTGGCGCCGGCCCGGCACGCCGGCGACGCGCCGTACGCCATCGCCGTGGTCAGGCTCGAGGAAGGCGTCTCGCTCCTCGGCCGCGTGGTGGGCGCGCCGTTCGAGCAGCTGGCGGTGGGCCTGCCGGTCCGCTTCCGGCCGCTGCTGATCCAGGACCGGCCGGCCCTCGGCTTCGAGCCGGCCTGACCGCCCCGGGGCCCGCCCGGCCCTCAGATCAGAAGCGCAGGTGCAGGCCGAGGCCGACGTACTCCACGTGCTCGTCGATGAACTGCCCGTAGGGCCAGCGGCCGTCGAAGTACTCGAGGAGGAGCTGCAGCACCGCTCCGCGGGCGGGGCCGGGGAGCTCCAGGCCTCCGCGGAGGGAGACGTCGGCGGCCCAGTCGTGCACCTCCCGCTGCTGCACGTCCGCGGCCACGATCGGCCGCGCCTTCTGCGGCCGCCCCAGCGGCCAGATCTCGATACCGACCTGCGTCGCCAGCCGGTCCAGCTCCTCCGGGTCCCGCCGCGCCAGCACCTTGGCCCCGCCGTACAGGCGCACCGTGTCGCCGAAGTCGTGCGAGGCCAGCAGGTCGAAGCGCTCGAAGCTGACGTTCCGGCGCTCGATCTCCTGGCGCAGGAGCAGCTCGTCACCCAGGTGGCTGCTGGTGTGGACGAGCTGGGCCAGCACCGACCACGGCCCGGCGCGCCAGGCGCCGAAGACGCCGACCGTGTAGTCGGCGTTGATCAGGTCGAGGGAGCTGTCGCCCAGGTCCAGCAGCGCCTCGACGTTGGCCAGGGCGCCGATCTCCCAGCGGCCGCCGAAGGGCGCGTCGGCCCGGTACACGGAGACCTTCTCGCCGATGCTCGTGGCCAGGGCGCGCTCCACGAGGGGGTCGTCGTCGTAGAGCCGCGGCCCCGCCGAGAAGTGCGGCCACCGGGGATCGGCCATCAGCGGGGCGAACAGCTCGCCGCCGGGCAGGAGGCCCAGGCGCATCTCGTCGGCGGCCTGCGCTCGCGGGGCGAGGGCCAGGAGCACCGCCAGGATCACGAGCGGCGCCCCGGCGCGCGCGCGAGCCTCCACGCCCCGGAGTCTACACCCCGGCGGCGCGCAGGAGACGGAACAGGCGGTCGGGGGTCACCGGCAGCTCGGTGATGGTGATGCCCAGCGGCGCCAGCGCATCGGCGACGGCGCCGGCCACCGCCGC
>JBBIIW010000414.1:0-3298 GCA_037446305.1 Candidatus Rokuibacteriota bacterium | reverse complement strand
GCACCTCCACTCACGAATCCCGAGCGTGTGAGCAGGGAGAAGGCCTCGTCCCGAGGCTCGAGCCACGCCAACGTGCGGGGAAGCTGGGCGCGCAGCGCATCCGCGAGCCGCGTCCGCGCCTCCTCCACGCGGCGGAGCAGCGCCTCCAGCGCTTCGGGCACCGGCCGCCGCGTGGCCCGCACGGTGGCCATCTCCAGCTCCACCCTGGGGTGCGGCGACTCGCGCATCAGCGCGTCGGCGTCCAGGAAGGCCTTCAGCACGTAGAGGATCTCGTCCAGGCCGACGGACTCGCCGAGCTTGCGGAGGGCGTTGGCCTCGGCCGCGGTCAGCTCGGCCAGCTGGGCGCTGGGCGCGGCCTTGAGCACGAGCACCCGCCGCAGCAGCTCGATGGCGTCCCGGGTGAAGGCGCCGAGGTCCTCGCCCTGGCGAGCAGCGCGATCCACGGCCCCCAGCGCCGCCGCCGCGTCGTGGCCGAGCAGGGCGGCGCAGAAGGCGCGCACCTCCTCGGGCGCCGTGGCGCCCAGCAGCTGGGCCACGGTGGCCGCCTCCAGGCGGCCGTTGCCGTACGCGATCGCCGTGTCGAGGAGCGACAGCGCGTCCCGCAGCGAGCCGTCGGCGGCCCGCACGACGACGGGCAGCGCCGCCGGCTCGTAGGCGATGCCCTCCTCCTGGAGGATGCGCTCCAGGCTCCGGGCCAGGGCCTCGGGCGCGATGGGACGGAAGTCGAAGCGCTGGACGCGGGAGAGCACCGTGGCCGGGATGTCGCGCGGGTCCGTGGTGGCCAGCACGAACACGACGTGGGCCGGCGGTTCCTCCAGCGTCTTGAGGAGCGCGTCGAAGGCGTGGGCGGTGAGCTGGTGGACCTCGTCGATGATGTAGACCTTGTAGCGGCCGCGGGCGGGGGCGTACTTGACGTTCTCCCGCAGGGTGCGGATCTCGTCGATGCCCCGGTTGGAGGCGGCGTCGATCTCGATGATGTCCACGATGCTGCCGGCCTGGGCCTCCCGGCAGACGGTGCAGGCGCCGCACGGCTCCGGGCCCGTGCGCGCGGGGCACAGCAGGGCGCGCGCCAGCAGCCGGGCCGTCGTCGTCTTGCCGACCCCGCGGGGGCCGGCGAACAGGTAGGCGTGGGCCAGGCGCCCCGAGGCCAGGGCGTTCCTGAGCGTCCGCGTGACGGCGTCCTGCCCCACGACCGCCTCGAAGGTCTGCGGTCGCCACTTCCGGGCCAGCACCTGGTAGGTCATGAGCGTGCGTGAGCGGCCGTGCACCCTTCGTCGAACGACCCGTCCTGCGATCTCCCCGTGACGCCGGCTCCAGTCAGGTACTCCCACGGCACACGGGAGGGTCGCCTTACCGTTGCTCCCTTCCGGGCCTGGCGGGGTTCGACGATTCCCGTTGCGTGGGGCCCAACCTTCAACGCCGTGTCCCGGGGCTCATTCAACACGCGCCGCCCTTCGAGAGGGAATTCGACCCCGCTGGAGCGGATTGCGGGCTACAGGGCACCGCTACCTCCCCGTCTAGCACGGCCACGTCGAGTGGGAATCGGTGATGGCGGAGAGGGAGGGATTTGAACCCTCGGTGCGCCTTGTGGGCGCACACACGATTTCCAGTCGTGCCAGTTCAGCCGCTCCTGCACCTCTCCGAGCACCCCAGAGTGTTGGCGGAGGGGAGAGGATTTGAACCCCCGAGGGACCTTCTGGGCCCCTATCCGATTTCGAGTCGGACGCCTTCAACCGGACTCGGCCACCCCTCCGCGACGCGTTCGTCGCCTCGTGTCAAAGAACTCGCTCAGCACCGCGGCGCACTCGGCGGCCAGCAGGCCGCCGGTCACCGCCACCCGGTGGTTCAGCCGGGGGTCGTCGAGCAGCCGGTACAGCGACTCGACGGCGCCGGCCTTCGGATCCCGGGCGCCGTACACCAGCCGCGCCACCCGCGCCTGCAGGGCCGCCCCCGCGCACATGGCGCAGGGCTCCACTGTCGCGTACAGCGTGGCGGTCGGCAACCGGTAGTTGCCCACCTTGGCGGCGGCCTCCCGCAGGGCCACCACCTCGGCGTGCGCGGTGGGGTCGGCCGTCGTCACCGGGGCGTTGTGCCCGCGCCCCACGATCGCCCCGTCCACGACCACCACGGCGCCGACCGGAACCTCACCCGCTGCCAGCGCCCGCTGCGCCTCCTCGAGGGCCGCGCGCATCAGGGCTTCGTCCGCCGGGGATGGGTGGCGCGCCCTAGAGGATTCGAACCTCTGACCTTCGGATTCGTAGTCCGACGCTCTGTCCATCTGAGCTAAGGGCGCGTGGCGGAGAGGCCGGGATTCGAACCCGGGACAGAGGTTTTGCCCCTGTAACCGCTTAGCAGGCGGCTGCCTTCGGCCGACTCGGCCACCTCTCCAACGGCAAAGCCCAGCCAGTATACACCCGCGCCCGGCCGGCGGGACGCCGCGCCCGGGCGGCACCCCGCCGGCCCGACGGGCTCAGACCGCGCGGGCCAGCTCCGGCGAGACGGCGAGGCGGTCCTCGATCTGCACGTCCGACCGGATGCGGGTGGCCTCGTCGTGCACGATGCGGAGCACGCGCTCGCGCAGCTCCGGCATCGGCACCTGGCCGGCCACCTCGATCGTGGCGGGGGAGCCCGCCCAGAACGGCACGTGCGCCGTCGGCGTGAGCGGCAGGCCCGCCAGGGCCGGGTCCCGGAGCAGGGCGTCCGAAACCTGGGCCTGGAGCTGGACGGCCTCGGCCTCGCGCTGGCGGCGGAGGTCGAAGAGCTTGACGGCGACGCCGATCAGGACGAGCAAGCCCACGATCACGATGACCGCAGCCCAGACCGTGCCGCCGCCCGTCGCGCCCTGGGCCCAGGCGGCGCGCGCCGCACCCAGCGCCGCTGCCAGGGCGACCAGCAGGGACAGGGTCGCTCTCGAGTGCTGCATGGCCCACCTCCCGCCCCCGGAGGACAGCAAGGCGGGTGCCCGGCGCCGATCGCCGGCGCTTGGCGAAGTTACACCGGGGCCGGGGCGCCGCCTCCTGGCAGCGGGCTTGCTCGACCGGGTAACGCATTCCACGGCAAAGGAGCGAGCGATGCTGAAGAACCCCACGTACAACCTGATGGAGACGGCGTCCGTGATCTCGAAGGGGCTCTACCGGTACGACCAGTTCCAGCAGGACGCGCGCGACTGCCCGCAGTGCCAGCAGATCTGGACCACGATGAAGCAGCGGGACGAGCAGGAGCTGAACGAGCTCCTGCAGCACATGAAGCAGCACCTCGATCGCGAGATGCGGGCGGCCGCCGCGGCCTGAGCCCGGCC
>JBBIIW010000413.1:0-3301 GCA_037446305.1 Candidatus Rokuibacteriota bacterium | reverse complement strand
GCCGCGCCCCGCACGCGCCGCAGAACTTCTTGCCGGGCGGCACCCGGGCGCCGCAGGCGGGGCAGGCGCCCTCCAGGGCCGCGCCGCACTCCTCGCAGAAGCGAACGCCCGGGCGGGTGTCCGCGCCGCAGCTCGGACAGGTCATCGGCCCGCCCCCGGGTGGGGGCCGCCTAGATCCTGGCGCCGGACTTCTGCCAGTCCTCGAGGAACTTCTTGAGGCCGATGTCCGTCAGCGGGTGCCGGGTCAGCTGGTCGAGCACCGCGAACGGCATGGTGGCCACGTGGGCCCCCGCCTTGGCCGCCTCCACCACGTGCAGCGGGTTGCGGATGGAGGCGGCCAGCACCTGCGTCGAGAAGCCGTAGTTCCGGTAGATCTGCACGATGTCGCGCACCAGGTCCATGCCGACGTGGGAGATGTCGTCCAGGCGCCCGAGGAAGGGGCTGATGTAGAAGGCCCCCGCCTTGGCGCTGAGCAGGGCCTGGGAGGGCGAGAAGCACAGGGTCTGGTTCACCCGGATGCCCTTGCCGGACAGGTGGCGGACGGCCTTCAGGCCCTCGCGCGTGAGGGGGCACTTCACGACCACGTTGGGCGCGATCTGGGCCAGCTCCTCGGCCTCCTTCACCATGCCGTCGAAGTCGGTGGCCACCACCTCCAGGCTGACGTCGCCGGGGACGAGCGCGCAGATCTCCTCCACGAGGGGCCGGAAGGGCCGCTTCTCCTTCGCGATCAGGGACGGATTGGTGGTGACGCCGTCCACGACGCCGAGGGCCACGCCCTCCCTGATCTCGCTGACGCTGGCCGTGTCGAGAAAGATCTTCATGCGCGCCTACCTCCCCGATCCGCTCGCCCGCTCGATCCGCACCCGCGTGCCGGCGCGGACCTGCCTGAACACCGTGGGGTCGCCCGCCACCCGGCCCACCACCGTCACCGGGCTGGCCGGCCGGACCTCGTCGCCGCGACTCACCGGGGTGGGGCCGAAGAAGATGCAGAAGGCCTGGCCGGGTGGCCAGTAGCCCAGGTCCCCCCGCTCCACGAGCGCCTGCGGCGCCTCCTCCGGCAGCGCGAGACCGATGCCGAAGTAGATCTCGTCGCCCCAGGTCTCGGCCTTCGCCTCGATGGGCAGCGCCTGCCAGATGGCGGTCGCGGCCCGCGACTCGTTGAGCCGCGCCTCGACCGACACCGAGGCCGCCGTGATGCGGATCGGCCGCCCCGTCTCCGTCATCCCGGCCCAGCGTAGTCGTCCCGGCGCGGGCCAGTCAAGCACGACCCCGGTTTTCACGAACGGGGGCCCGGTGAGGGGCCCAACCGTGATCAGGCCTCGCGCTCGCCGCCCGCCGGCCGCCGCGTGGAGTCCCGGGAGGGATAGATGACGCTCTCGGCGTAGCGGTACATCCACTCGACGGCATCGGGCGCCAGGTAGTGGACCTCGGTGCCGGCCCGGCGGGCCAGCTGCTCGGCCAGGATCTGCCGGCGCACCTCCGAGGTCAGCGTGTTGAGTCGGTGGTACGCCTCGGAGACCGTCCGGCCCAGCGTGGTGACACCGTGGTTCTCCATCACCAGCGCGTTGGTGCTGTGGATGAAGTCCTTGATCGGTCCCACGTCCTGCTCGACGTCCAGGTGAGAGGGCACGACGTGGGGCGGCCTGGCCATCACGTAGGGGAACTCCAGCGACAGGACCCGGAGCTCCTTGACGGCGCGGGAGGCGAGCAGGGCGATGGTCTCGTCGTGGTGCACGTGGATCACGGCCTCGACGTCGGGACGCAGCCGGAGGATCTCGCGGTTGAGGTTGTGGCCGACGCTGGTGGGGACTCTTCCGTGCAGCAGGGCGCCGGTCGGGACGTCGGTGATGACGATGTTGTCCATCGTCATCTCCTCCAGCGAGACCTCCGCGTGCTTGGTGTAGACCACGCCGTGCTCGAAGTCGGGGTGCCGCACGCGGATGGCCAGGTTGCCGAGCGAGTTGTGGATGTAGCCGCGGGCGACGATCATGCGGGCGTACCGCAGCAGCAGCGTGCCGACCGTCTCGTCGAAGGTCACGGTGGCCATCATGCACCTCCCGGCGCTCGGTTCACCGCTCGGTCTCCGCTCCGGTGCCAGCGGCCGGCGGCCAGCCGGCCGGCGAGGGATGCCGCCGGTGCCAGTCGGTCAGCGCCTGGTACGCGCAGGCCGCGGCCAGCACGGTGGCGTCGCCGAAGGCGGGCCCGACCAGTTGCAGGCCGGTCGGGAGCCCGGCCCCGTCGAACCCGGTCGGCACGCTGACGGCGGGCAGGCCGGCCAGGTTGCCGAGGGCCCCCACGGCGTCGCCGACGGTCCCCCGCAACGCGCTCCTGAACTCCTGGCCCAGCCGCGGGGCCACCGTGGGGCGCGTGGGGGCGACGAGCAGGTCCACGGTCGCGAAGAGCCGGGCGGCCTCCCGCGCCATCAGACCGCGCAGACGCAGCGCCCGCACGTAATCCCTGGCCAGGATCGCGTCGCGCGCGTAGGGCGTGTAGCGGTCCTCCGGCGCCGTCAGCTCGGCGATCCGGCCGCTCTCGACCAGATCGTCGAAGGCGTCGGCGGCCTCGGCGTAGAGGATGATCCGGGCGGCGGCCTCGTACGGCAGGTCCGGCAGCGTCACGTCCTCGACCGTCCCCAGCGTGCGGAGCACCTCGAGCGCGGATTCCAGGTTGGTCCGGACGGCGTCGTCGCAGGCGGCCAGGGACTGCCGGACGAGGCCGAAGCGGAACCGACGGGCGGTCGGGTCGTGACGGAACCCCTCGGCCACCGTCGCCGGATCGGCCGGGTCGGGCCCGGCTATCGAGGCCAGGATCAGGCCGCAGTCGTCGGCGGTCCGCGCGAGGGGCCCCAGCTTGTCGAGCGTCCAGGACAGAGTCATGGCGCCCGCGCGGCTGACCCGGCCGTAGCTCGGCCGCAGCCCGGTCACGCCGCAGTAGGCGGCCGGCGCCAGGATGGAGCCCCAGGTCTCGGAGCCGATCGCGAAGGGCACCAGACCGGCGGCGACGGCCGAGCCCGAGCCGCTCGAGGAGCCGCCGCTCCAGTGCTCGGGATGCCACGGGTTGATGCCGGGACCGGTGAAGGCGGCGTGCGGCTGGCGGTAGCCCATGCCGCCGGCCAGCTCCACCATCGCCAGCTTGGCCACCAGCACGGCGCCGGCCGCGTCGAGCTTCCGGATGACGGTGGCGTCGGCGCCCGGCACGCGGTCGCGGAACGGCGCGGCGCCCCACGTCGTGGGCACGCCGGCCGTGGCCAGCAGGTCCTTGGCGCCGTAGGGGATGCCGTGGAGCGGGCCCCGGTCCTTCC
>JBBIIW010000412.1:0-3302 GCA_037446305.1 Candidatus Rokuibacteriota bacterium | reverse complement strand
GGCCCGGGCGGGCCTGGATCCTGACCACGGCCCACTTCGTCCGCACGGCCCCCGCCGACCGGCTCTCGGTCCAGGCCGGCCGCGTCCGCCGTCCGGCCGCGGTCGTCCGCCGCAGCGAGGACAGCGACCTGGCCCTGGTGGCGGTGGACGGCCTCGCGCTCGTCCCGGTCACCCTGCAGGACGCCGCGCGCCTGGGCGCCGAGGTCTGGGTCACCGGCTTCCCCTGGGGTCGGCGTCTCACGGTGGTCAGCGGCATCGTGAGCCAGCTCGCGGCGCCGGAGGGGGACCTGGTGCTGGAAGGCCCGGCCCGCATGATCGACGCTCCGGTCAGCTACGGGGCCAGCGGCGGCGGGGTGTTCGACGCCACCACCGGACACCTGATCGCGGTGGTCGAGGGATACCGGACCGCCCGCGTGACGCTGCAGACCCACCCCGAGCGCACGCTCGACCTCCCGGTCCCCGGCGAGACCACGGTGATCGCGGTGCCGGCCATCCGCCGGTTCCTGTCCACCCTGGGGCTGGAGCCCCGCTGAGCGGCGGGGCGAATCGCCACAGCGCCGGCAGAGTCGCCACACTCCGGGGCGCGCGGCCCTGAGGGCGCGGGCCGCAACTGGGCGCAGGATCGGCCCTCGGCTCCGGGCCGTCCCCTGGCACACGCCTTGCGGCCGCCACCGGCGTCGCCATTCCGCGTGAGGAGGGAAGCCGATGACGAAGAGTGTGTGGATCGGGCTCGCGCTGGTGCTCGCCGTCGCCGCGCCGGTCGCGGCGGCCGACATCGAGGGGAAGATCCGGTCGGTCGAGACCGCGGACCGGGCCATCGTCCTCGAGGACGGCACCCGGCTCTGGATCGCCGAGGGCGTGCCCATGGACGACCTCAAGGAGGGCGCGAGCGTGAAGGCCTCGTACGAGGAGCGCGACGGCAAGAACGTCGTGACGAACGTGCAGGTCTCCAACTAGGGCGGGGCTCTCCGACATTCCCCGCCGCGGGGTCGGCCGCGGCCGCTCGGAACGGGCCGCGGCCGGCCCCGCTTCCCTCGCCCCGCTTGTCCGCCAGGGGCCGGTCGCTTATAAAGAAGCCCGCCATGGCGACCACGATCCTCTTCTCGCCCCCGCTGCCCCCGCCGATCATGACCATCGCCCGCGACATGCTGCCGCCCGGCTACGACCTGCTGGTCGCCGACCGGCAGGCCCCGGAGTTCCTGCGCGCGCTGCCGGAGGCCGAGTTCTGGATGGGCTTCGCCCGGGCCGGCCTCGACGAGGCGTTCTTCCGGACGGCGCGCCGCCTGCGGCTGGTCCAGCTCATCAGCGCCGGCTACGACACGGTGGACCTGGCCGCCGCCCGCCGGGCCGGCGTGCCCGTGGCCAACAACGGCGGCTCCAACGCCATCGCGGTCGCCGAGCATACCCTCATGCTCATCCTGGCCGTGCTCAAGCGGGTGGTGTGGTGCCACGCCAACGTCTGCGCCGGCCGGTGGCGGGTGGGCCGGTTCGACGAGCACCGGCTCCACGAGCTGGAGGGCAAGACGGTCGGCATCGTCGGCCTGGGCCGGATCGGCCGGAAGGTGGCGCGCCGGGTGCGGGCCTTCGAGGCCCGCGTGCAGTACCACGACATCGTCCGGCTGGGCGAGGACGAGGAGGACGCGCTCGGCGTCCGCTTCGTCCTGTTCGAGGAGCTGCTGCGGACGTCGGACGTGGTGACGCTCCACGTGCCGCTCACGCCGCAGACCCGCAACCTCCTGTCCACCCGGGAGTTCGCGCTCATGAAGCCCGGCGCCGTCCTGATCAACACGTGCCGGGGCGCGGTCGTGGACGAAGCGGCCCTGCACAAGGCGCTGACCTCCGGGCACCTGGGGGGAGCCGGGCTCGACGTCCTGGTCGAGGAGCCGCCGCCGGCCAGCCATCCGCTCTTCGGCCTGGACAACGTCGTGCTGACCCCGCACATGGCCGGGCCCACCTGGGAAAACTGGCCGCGGGCCTTCCGCAACGCGCTCGACAACATCCAGCGCGTGGCCGCCGGCCGGGCCCCGCTGTGGGTCGTCTCCGACGGCGGCGCGTGAAGATCCTCTACGTCCCGTACCTGATCGTGCCCGCGCTGGGGACCGGGGACCGCCGGCGCATCCTGGAGGCGGCCGGGCCCGGGGCCGCGCTGGTCGAGGCCACGGACCCGGCCCGGCAGCGGGCGGAGATCGTGGACGCCGATGTCCTGTTCGGCCGGGTCACGGCGGACATCTACGGCCACGCGCGGCGGCTGCGCTACTACCACTGCATCGGCGCCGGCGTGGACGGCATCCTCACCCCCGAGCTGGTCGAGAGCCCGGTGATCCTGGCCAGCGAGAAGGGACAGGTCGGCGTCCACCTGGCCGAGCACGCCTTCGCGCTCCTCCTGGGGCTGACCCGCGGGCTGCACACCGCCCTGCGCGGCAACGACTGGGCGCTGCGGGTCCCCATCCGCGGCGAGCAGCGGGAGCTCTACGAGCAGACGATGGGCATCGTCGGCTTCGGCGGCACCGGCCGCGAGGTGGCCCGGCGGGCCCTGGGCTTCGGCATGCAGGTGCTGGCCGTGGACATCGAGGACGTGCCGCCCGAGCCGGGGGTGACGCTGTGGAAGACGGACCGCCTGCACGACCTGCTGGCGGCCTCCCACGTCGTCGTCATCGGGCTGCCCCTGACCAAGGCCACCCATCACCTCTTCACGCGCGACCTGGTCCGCCGCATGCGCCGCGACGCCATCCTGATCAACGTCACGCGCGGCGAGATCGTCTACGGCGAGGACCTGGTGGCGGCGCTGGAGGAGGGCATGCTCTGGGGGGCGGGCCTCGACGTGACCGATCCCGAGCCGCTGCCGGCGGGTCACCCGCTGTGGACGCACCCGCGGGTGATCATCACCCCCCACACCGCGGGGGGCTCGCCGCGCCGGGCGGCGCGCGCCATCGCGACGTTCGTCGAGAACCTCCGGCGGCTGCGCGCGGGCCAGCCCCTGCTGGCCGTCATCGACAAGCGCAAGGGCTACTGAAGGCCGATGCCCGAGCTGCCGGAGGTCGAGGCGGCCCGGCGCCTCCTCCAGCGCATCGCCGTCGGCCGCCGCATCGTGCGGGTCCGGGTCGCCCACGATCCGATCGTTCTCGAGGGCCAGCGCCCGGAGCGCGTCCGCCGCGCCCTGCTCGGACGCCGCATCCTGGCCGCCCGCCGGCACGGCAAGCACTTCTGGCTGGAGCTCGACCGCCGGCCCTGGCCGGTGGTGCACTTCGGCATGACGGGCGGCCTGTACACGCCGGACGGGCCGCGCGTGGCGCTGGCGTCCG
>JBBIIW010000411.1:0-3308 GCA_037446305.1 Candidatus Rokuibacteriota bacterium | reverse complement strand
CGCGATCGCGCGGCCGATGCCCAGGCCGCCTCCGGTCACGAGCGCCACGCGGGACGTCACGGCGTCCAGTTTCGCCGCCGGCCCCGTCCTGCGCAAGCCGCCCGTCCGGCCGCGCGCTGGGTTATAACTCGGGACCGGCGATGCGGCGCTTCGAGAGGACGACGCTGGCGGGCGCGGTGGCCCGGCTGGCTCCGGGCATGCGGGTGATGCTGCCGCCGGGCTGCGGCGAGCCGGTGGCCCTGGTGGGGGAGATCTGCCGGCAGGCCGACCGCCTGCGGGACCTGACGCTCATGGGCGGCATCCACCTGGGAGATTTCCCCTTCGCGCGGCCCGAGACCGCGGCCCTGCGCGTGGCCACCTGGCACATGGCGCCCGGCCTGGAGGACGCCGGCCGCCGCGGCCGGGTCGAGTACCTCCCGCTGCGCTACTTCGACGTCGTGCGCGAGTTCGCTCCCGGCGGCGCCTGGGCGCCCGACTGCGTCCTGGTCCACACGGCTCCGCCCGACCGCCACGGCTACCTGAGCCTGGGCGTCGCGGTCGGGGTGGCGCTCCCCGCGGCCCGGCACGCCCCGCTCGTCATCGCCCAGGTCAACCCGCGGATGCCCCGCACCCGCGGCGCGGGCGCCCTGCACGCCAGCCAGGTGGACCTGTGGGTGGAGGTGGACGAGCCGCTCCTCGAGTACCCGCCGCCCGCCGTCACCGACGTCGAGCGGGCCATCGCCCGGCACGTGGCGGCGCTGGTTCCCGACCGGGCCACCGTGCAGGTCGGCGTGGGGGCCATCCCGCAGGCCGTCCTGGAAGCGCTGGCCGGCCACCGCGACCTGGCGCTGCACTCGCTCCTCGTGGACGCGGCGGTCACGCTGGTGGAGCGCGGGGCCGTCACCGCCGCGGCCAAGCGCCTGCACCGGGGGCGGCTGGACATCGCGGAGGCGATGGGCACGCGCCGGCTCTTCGACTTCCTGCACGACAACCCGCTGGTCAACATGGAGTCGTCGGCCGTCGTGCACGACCCGCAGGTCGTCGCGCGCCTGGACCGCTTCGTGGCGGTCAACTCCGCGCTGGAGGTGGATCTGGGGGGCCAGGTGACGGCCGAGAGCCTGGGGCCCCGGCAGGTGGCCGGCATCGGGGGGCAGTTCGACTTCGTGCTGGGCGCCTCGCGCTCGCCGGGAGGCCGTGCGATCATCGCCCTGCCCGCCACGGGCCGGGACGGGGCGGTGTCCCGCATCGTGCCCCGGCTCACCGCGGGCGCCGCGGTGACGACACCCCGGTTCCTGGCCGATTGCGTGGTGACGGAGTTCGGGGTGGCGGAGCTCCGGGGCCGGGGCGAGCACGCGCGGGCGGCGGCGCTCATCGCCATCGCGCACCCGCGCTTCCAGGAGGAGCTGGCGCGGAGTGTCAGGCCTTCCTAGCGGCGTCGATCTTGGCGAAGATCTCCTCGGGCTCCGGGAACCGGTAGGTGGTCTGGTTCGAGAACACGCTCGTGCCGTCGATGAACACCTCGAAGATGCCGCCGTGACCCTCCTCGAGCGTGGCGGTCAGCCCGTACTTCTTCTTGATCGCGGCCTGCAAACTGGAGGCCTGGGGAAGGTAGTTTCACTCCCCGCAGTACTTGATGCGGATCTCCATCCGTTCCTCCTCGCGCGCCGGGTTCACCCCGTGAAATTCTACCATCCGTTCTGATGCTGCCGGCGGCGCCCGGGATTCGATGACCCCCGTGCTGATCGACACCGACCCCGGCATCGACGATGCCCTGGCCCTGCTGCTCGCCTGGGGGTCGCCCGAGATCCGGGTCGAGGCCGTGACCACCGTGGCCGGCAACGTGGGGCTCGAGACCGCCACCACGAACGTCTTCCGGCTGCTGGCCCTGCGCCGCCCCGACCCCATGCCGGTCGTGGCCGCCGGCGCCGCCCGTCCCCTGCGCCGGCCCCTGCGCACGGCCCAGCACTACCACGGCGTGGACGGCCTCGGTGATCTCGACGACTGGCCTGCCGTGCGGGCGTCTGTCGGCCCGGTGCCGGCGGCCCGGCTCATCGCCGACACGGCGCGGCGTCACGGGCCCGAGTTGACGCTGCTGGCCCTGGGGCCCCTGACGAACCTGGCCCTGGCCCTGGAGGCCGACGCCGCGGCCGTGCGGCAGGTCGGCCGGGTGGTCGCCATGGGCGGCGCCGTGGACGTGGCCGGCAACGTCACCCCGGACGCCGAGTTCAACTTCCACGTGGACCCCGACGCCGCCCGCGCCGTGCTCGAGGCGGGCCTCCGCCTGGATCTCGTGCCCCTGGACGCCACGCGGCAGGCCGCGCTCGAGCAGGCGGCGCTGGAGGCGCAGGCGGGGCGGGCGCCCGGCGAGCTGGCCCAGCGGGTGCGCCGGTTCACCGCGCCCGCCTTCCGCCGGGACGGCGGCCTGATGCTGCTGCACGACCCGCTGGCCGTCGCCGTCGCCATCGACGAGACCCTGGTGGAGTGGGAGCCGGTGCGCCTGACGGTGGGTGTCGAGGGCGAGCTGCGCCGCGCACCGGGCCCGCCCACCTGCCGGATCGCCCGGCGGGTGGACCGGGAGCGTTTCCTGACGCGGTTCCTCGACCGCCTGTGGCCGCCCGCGTCCTAGTCGTCGGCTCCGCCAACGTGGACATGACCGTGGCGCTGCCGCGGCTGCCCGCGCCCGGGGAGACGGTCTCCGACGGCACTCTCCTGGTCACGCACGGCGGCAAGGGGGCCAACCAGGCCGTGGCCGCGCGCCGGCTGGGCGCCGAGGTCCGCTTCATCGGCTGCGTGGGTGACGACGCGGGCGGTCGCGCCCTCCGGGCCGCGCTGGCGGCGGAGGGGATCGGCGTGGCGGGGCTCGTCACGCTCCCGGACGTCGCCACCGGCACCGCGCTCATCGCCGTGGACCGCGAGGGCCGGAACCAGATCGCGGTGGCCCCCGGCGCCAACCGCCGGCTGGCGATCGAGCACCTGCGCGCCCGGGCCGAGGACCTGGCGTGGGCCGAGATCGTCCTCTGCCAGCTCGAGACGCCGCTGGACACGGTGGCGTGGGTGCTGGGCGAGGCGCGGAGGCAGGGCGCGCGCACGGTGCTCAACCCGGCGCCGGTGCCCGGGGCGCCGCTGCCGTTCCTGGCGCTCGTGGATTATCTGACCCCGAACGCGGGGGAGGCCGAGCGCCTGAGCGGCCTGAAGGCGGACGATCCCGGCGAGGCGGTGCGGGCGGCCGACGCGCTGCACGCCAGGGGCGCGGGGACGGTCGTGGTGACGCTGGGGGCCGACGGCGCGCTGGCCCGCAGCCCCGAGGGTGTCCTGCGGGCTGCCGCGTA
>JBBIIW010000410.1:0-3309 GCA_037446305.1 Candidatus Rokuibacteriota bacterium | reverse complement strand
CCACCGGCCCGCCGGCCTGGCCCCGGCAGTGCACCCGCACCGGGCCCCGCAGGCCGCCCAGGACGTCGATCAGGACGAAGGCCGCCTCCAGCATGCTGCAGGACCTGGACACCGGGATCGCGAGCCGGATGGGAGATGCGCCGCGGGTCCCCGGCCCCGCCGCTAGAACACCGGACGCTCGGTGTAGGTGCCCCACACCTCGCGCAGGCGGCCGACGATCTCGCCCAGGGTGGCGTGGGCCTGCACCAGCTCGATCGTGACCGGCATCAGGTTGACGTCCGGCTGCCGGGCCTGGGCGGCCAGCCGGTCCAGGAGCGCCGCCACCCGCGCCTGGTCGCGGCGCTGCCGGACCTGCCGCAGGCGCGCCACCTGGCGCTGCTCGACGGCCGGGTCCACCCGGTGGATCTCGATGTCGGGCGGCTGGAACGGCTCGACGTGCGCGTTGACGCCGATGACCACCTGCTCGCCCGAGGCCTTCCGGCGCGCGAACTCGTAGGCGGAGTCGGCGATCTCGCGCTGGAACCAGCCCTCCTCGATGGCCCGCACCGTGCCGCCCATGGCGTCCACCCGGGCCAGGATGTCCAGCACCGCGCGCTCGATCTCGTTCGTCAGCGCCTCCACGTACCAGGAGCCGCCCAGCGGGTCCACCACGTCGGGCACGTGGGTCTCCTCGGCGATGATCTGCTGCGTGCGGAGCGCCACCTTCATGGCCTGCTCGGACGGGATCGCATAGGCCTCGTCGAGCCCGTTGGTGTGCAGCGACTGGGCCCCGCCCAGCACGGCGGCCAGGGCCTGGAAGGCCGTGCGCACGACGTTGTTGAGCGGCTGGGCCTTGGTCAGCGTGGCCGCCGCCGTCTGGCAGTGGAAGCGCAGGCGCATCGACTCGGGCTGGCGGGCCCCGAACCGCTCCTTCATCAGCCGGGCCCAGATCCGGCGGGCGGCGCGGAACTTGGCCACCTCCTCGAAGAAATCCGCCTGGGCCACGAAGTAGAAGGCCAGCCGGGGCGCGAAGGCGTCCACCGGGACGCCGGCCCGCGTCACCTCCTCCACGTAGGCGATGCCGTTGGCCATGGTGAAGGCCACCTCCTGCACGGAGGTGGCCCCGGCCTCCGAGATGTGGTAGCCGCTGATGTTGATGGGGTTGTAGCGAGCCATGTGCTCGGCGCAGAACACGATCATGTCCCGCACCAGGCGCAGCGAGGGGCGGATGGGGAAGATCCACTCCTTCTGGGCCATGTACTCCTTGAGGATGTCGGTCTGGCAGGTGCCGGACAGGCGGTGCAGGTCGTGGCCGCGCTCCCGGGCCAGCGCCACGTACATGGCCAGCAGGATCCAGGCGGTGGGGTTGATCGTCATCGAGACCGAGATGCGCTCGAGGTCGATGCCGGCGAAGAGCGCGCGGACGTCCTCCAGCGTGTCCACCGCCACGCCCTCCCGCCCCACCTCGCCCAGCGAGCGGGGATCGTCGGAGTCGTAGCCCATCAGCGTGGGCATGTCGAAGTCCACGCTGAGCCCGGTCTGGCCCTGGCCGATCAGGTACTTGAAGCGGGCGTTGGTGTCCTCGCCGGTGCCGTAGCCGGCGATCTGCCGCATGGTCCACAGGCGGCCCCGGTACATCGTGGGATAGGGCCCGCGCGTGAACGGGTACTGCCCGGGCAGCCCGATGGCCTCGAAGGGCGTGTCGGCCGCGTCCTCGGGCGTGTAGAGGCGCTTGACCGGCAGCCCCGACCCGGTCCGGAACCCCTCGCGCCGCTCCGGCTGGCGGGCCAGGAACTCGCGCAGCGCCCCCTGCTCCCACGCGCGGCGCGCGGCCGCGATGCGCTCGATCGCCTCCCGGTCAAACATGCGACGGTCCCCTGTCTGCCGGCGGCGCGGCCGCCAGCGCCTGTCGGTAGAGGTCGCGGTCGTCGATCACCCGCCGGGCCTTGAACTCGGTCCGCGGCAGCGTGCCGGCCGGCACCAGCTCGACCACCGGCCGCACCCCCAGCCGCGCCCGGAGCCGCTCCACCATCGCCTCCCGGACGCGGGCCTGGGCCGCCGCCTCGGCGTGCGTGGCGGCGCACTCGGCCCGCACCAGCAGCTCGTCCATGGCCTCCCGCCGCGAGACGACCACCTGGAACTCCCCGCCGAAGCCCTCGATCGCGCGCAGCGTGTCCTCGATGGCGCTGGGGTAGATGTTCTCGCCGCGCACGATGATCATGTCGTCGAAGCGCCCGTAGATGCCGGCCGGGAGGCGGGGATAGGTGCGGCCGCACGGGCACGGCTCGTCGGTCCAGCGGGCGCGGTCGCCGGAGACCAGGCGGATCATCGGCTGGGACGTCCGCTCCAGGTGGGTGTAGACGGGCGTGCCCTCGCCGCCGTACGGCACGGGCTCCAGCGTCTCGGGATCGCAGACCTGGGCGTACACCAGGTCCTGCCAGAGGTGCATGCCCTGCCGGTGCCGGCACTCGGCGTTCGACATCCAGGGCGTCATCTCGGCCATGGAGCCCATGTCGATGCAGAGGCCGCCGTAGGTCTCCTCGATCTGCCGCCGGGTGGCCGGGATGCCGGCCCCGGGCTCGCCGGAGAAGAACAGCGTGCGGAGCCCGAAGGCGCGCGGGTCCAGCCCCGCGCGGCGGGCGGTGTCGGCGAAGTGCAGCGCGTAGGACGGCGTGCTGTAGAAGGCCGTCGGGCGGAGGTCGCGCGCCCACTGCACGCCCATGAGCGTCTGGCCCGGGACGCCGGCCCCGAAGGGGAACATGGCGGCCCCCAGCCGCTCGCCGCCCCGGAGCGCCCCCCAGGAGCCGAGATAGAGGCTGAAGAACGAGCTGACCATGATGCGGTCGTCGGGACGCAGCCCGGCGCCCCACATGACGCGCGCGTGGGCCTCGCCGATGCGCGCCCAGTCCGCGGCGCCGATCCCGAAGACGGTCGGCCGCCCCGTCGTCCCGCTGGTGCCGTGGATGCGAGCCACCTCCCCGGGCTCGATGCAGAGGTAGTCGCCGAAGGGCGGCGCGGCGGCCTGGGCCGCCCGCAGCTCGTCCTTGCGCACGACCGGGAAGCGGACCAGGTCCTCGAGACTCTTGAGGGTCTCGGGCGACACGCCCGCCGCCTGCCACTTGCGCCGGTAGAACGGGCTCCGCTCCCAGGCCCACCGCACCTGCCGCTGCAGCTTGGCCAGGATGATCGCGTCCCGGTCGCGCGGGTCCGCGCACTCCAGCTCCGGCAGCCAGTGCTCGGCCTCGGGGGCCGGCCGGTAGGCCGGATCGTAGCGCGGCGGCCAGGTCTCGAGGTCCACGCCGCGAGCCCGGGTGGCGCGCACGAGCGCGG
>JBBIIW010000409.1:0-3320 GCA_037446305.1 Candidatus Rokuibacteriota bacterium | reverse complement strand
GGTCGCGGCCCCCGAACCCCGCGAGCGCGCCAGGCCTGGCGGGCCCAGGCGGCCAGGAACCCGAGGCCGGCGATGGCGACGACCGCGGGGCCGGACGGCACGTCCAGACGGTAGGAGGCCACGAGGCCGGCCAGCACGCTGCCGATGCCGAGCGCGGGCGCCAGCACGAACATCCGGCCGAGGGAGCGGGCCAGGAGCTTGGCCGTGGCCGCCGGGATGACGAGCAGCGCGTTGACTAGGACGATCCCGACCACGCTGATGCCGGCGATGACCACCAGGGCCAGCAGGACGTGGTGGACCGTCAGGAGCGCCGCCACGCGGATGCCGGCGGCATGCGCTCCCTCGGCGTCGAAGGCGGCGAAGACCAGGGCCGGCCCCCGGCGCGCCAGGATCGCGGCCACCAGGACGCTGACGGCGGCGATGGCCGCCAGACCTTCCGGGCTGACGGTGAGAAGGCTGCCGAACAGGTAGGAGAGCAGCTCGGGCTGGAAGCCCGGCCGGAGGCTGAGGACGAGCACGCCCAGGGCCATGAAGAAGGGCAGGATGAAGCCGAGGATGGTGTCGAGCGACAGCCGGCCGACGCGCTCCAGCCGGTGCAGCGAGAGGCCGATGCCGCCGGCGACGAGGGCGGCCAGCAGCAGGGGTGGCAGGCCGGTGACGACGCCGAGGGCGACGCCCGCCAGCGAGGCATGGGCGACCGCATCGCCGAAGAACGCCGACCGGCGGAGGACCACGAACACGCCGAGCAGGCTCGCCACCAGGCCGACCATCAGCCCGGCCGCCAGCGCCCGTTGCATGAACGGGTAGGTGAGCGCCTCGATCACGCGCCCCCCGCGGGGACGTGGCGGTAGAGCGTCATGGCCGGGCCGTAGAGCCGCGAGAGCGCATCCGCCGTGAGCACCTCGGTCGGCGGGCCCGCGCACAGCAGGCGCCGGTTGAGGCAGAGCACCTGCCCGGCGTAGCGGAAGACCAGGTCGAGGTCGTGGGAGCACACGAGCGCGGTCAGCCGGTGATGCGACACCAGCAGGCTCAGCAGCTCGTACAGCGTCCGCTCGCCCCCGATGTCGATGCCGGCCTCCGGCTCGTCCAGGAGCAGCAGGCGGGGGCCGGTCACCATGGCGCGCGCGATGAGCGCCCGCTTGAGCTGACCGCCGGAGAGGACCCCCAGCGGCCGGTCCAGCAGGCCGCCGATCCCGAGCACGTCCGCGAAGTGCCGGAACGAGGCCTCGAGGTCCGGGTCCCGGCGGCCCAGCAGCGGCATGCGGACGGCCTCGCCGACCGTGACCGGCAGGCTCGGATCGAACGCCAGCCGCTGGGGCACGTAGCCGATCTGCCGCCGCGCGGCCGCGGCCGGCTGCCCGAAGACGCGGATGTCGCCGCCGAACGGCACCAGCCCCAGGATGGCCCTCAGCACCGTGGTCTTGCCGGAGCCGTTCGGTCCGATGAGGATCGCGATCTGGCCCTCGTCCAGCGCGAACGACACGCCGTCCACGGCGGGCCGGTCCTGCCCCTCGAACCACACCGTGACGTTCTCCAGCCGGAGCGCCGGCATGCCGCCGATTCTACGGTGTCCGGCCCTGGGCCGCCGCCACCGCCCGCGCGTTGAAGAGCAGGAGGTCGATGTACGTCGGCCGGCCGGGCAGGCCGCCGAGCGGGTCGAGCACGCCGAGCGTCACGCCGAGATCCCGGGCGATGGGCTGCAGGGCGGCGGTGGAGAGCTGCGGCTCCGTGAACACGACGCGGATGCCCGACTCCCGGATGGTCCGCTGGAACTCCATCACGAACCGCGGGCCGGGCTGCTGGCCGGGGTAGGGCTCGAACGTGGCGACCACGTCCAGGCCGTAGGCGTCGGCGAAGTAGCCGAAGGCGTCGTGCACGGTGGCGATCCGGCGGCTGGGCAGGTCGGCCAGCAGCCGGCGGATCTCGGCGTCCGCGGCGGCGAGGCGGGCCTGGTACGCGGCGAGCGAGCGCCGGATGTCCGGGCGCCGGTCGGGCGCCAGCCGCTCGAGCTCGGCAGCCACCGTCGCCGCGATCCTCTTGCCGTTCAGTGCCGCCAGCCAGTAGTGGGGGTCCACGGTCCGGGCCTCCCCCACCCGGCGCAACCGGATCCCGGCGTCCACCGTGACCAGCCGCGGCACGCCGGCCCCCCGCGCCAGGCGACCGGCCCAGGCGTCGAGGCCGTGGCCGATCACGAACATCACGCCGGCGCCGGTCAGCGCGCGGACGCCGGCCGGGGTCGGCTCGAACGTGTGGGGGCTGGCCCCGGGCGGGAGGACCAGGACGACCTCGGCCGCGGAGCCCGCCACCTGCCGGGCGATGTCGTAGAGCGGAAAGACGCTGGCCCCGACCCGCGGTGTCGCCGTCGCTCCCGGACTCCCCGGGGCGCCGGCCAGCGCCAGGAGCGAGGCGGCCCCCGCCAGGATCGCGAGCGGCGCCCGGCGCGCGGCCAGGCCCTTCAGTCCTCGGGCAGGGCGTCCTGCAACGCCCGCAGCACGTCGACGTAGCTGATGATGCCGATCACGCTCCCGGTATCGGGCTGGACGACCGGGAGCGCGCCCACCTTGTGCTCGATCAGGAGCCCGACGACCTCGCTCAGCGAGGTCTCCGGCTCGACCGCGATGACGTCGCCGGCCATGAGGGCCGCCACCGGCGTCTCCAGCTCCCGCCGGAGCGCGTCGGCGCCCTCGACGGTCAGCACGCGGCCCACGTCCAGGCGGGCCAGGTCACGGTCGCTCAGCATGCCGACGAGCGTGTCGTTCTGGACGACGGGCAGGTGCCGGACGTCGAGCTCGCGCATCACGTCCCAGGCTTCCGCGAGGCTCGTCCGGGGGCTCACGGTCGCGGGATTCCGGGTCATCAGCTCGCCTGCGGTCATACCCTGCCTCCACGCCCCGCCGTCTACCGCGGCTTGACCAGGAAGTGCGCGCGGCGGTTCCGCGACCAGCACGTCTCGGCCCGCTCGGTGCAGACCGGCCGCTCCTCGCCGTAGCTCACGGTCGTGAAGCGCTCGGCCGCCAGGCCGCGACTGATCAGGTAGGTCATGGCCGCGCGGGCGCGCCGCTCGCCCAGCGCCAGGTTGTAGGCGTTGGTGCCTCGCTCGTCGCAGTGCCCTTCGATCAGCACCAGGTAGCCGGCGTTCTCGCGCAGCCAGGCCGCGCTCGCGTCCAGGACAGCCGCGGCGTCGGGACGGATGTCCGCCCGGTCGAAGTCGAAGTAGACGTCCTCCAGCTCCGGCCGGGGCCCGAACTCCTCGGGCCGGGCGGGTGGCGGGGTGACCGCCTCGGCCGGCCGCGCGGCGGCGACCGGCGCTGGAGGGGGCG
>JBBIIW010000408.1:0-3325 GCA_037446305.1 Candidatus Rokuibacteriota bacterium | reverse complement strand
CGGCGGGCTCCGCGCAGCGCGGCGCCCGCCAGGCGCGCCACCGCCCACAGGGGCGTGAGCGGCGAGATGACGATGACCCCGCCCGTGACCACCACCCGGCCGCCGAAGAGCGTCTGCTCGAAGTGGCGGCGGTCCACGTGCAGCCCCATCCGGGTCAGCTCCCGGGCCAGCTCCTCGAAGATCGCGCTGGCCCGCGGGTCGGCGAACAGGTCGCGGAAGACGTCCTCGCGGCTGTGGCGGAACTCGCCGGGCGCGCCCAGGCGGCGCGCGTGGTCGTACTCGCGCCGCTTGGCCGGGTCGATCAGCACCGCGTACGCCTCGCTCACCTCCTTGAACCGGTCGGCGGCCCGGGGATCGCCGGGGTTGCGGTCGGGATGCCACTGGAGCGCCAGGCGCCGGTAGGCGCGGCGGATCTCCTCCTCGGTGGCCTCGGGATGGACGCCGAGGGCGGCGTAGTAGTCGCGCTCGAAGCGGCGGCGGGCCACCCGTCAGGCCTCCGGGGCGCCGGGCGGGCTCACCACGTGCGGGGGGCCGAAGTCGCCGATGTAGCTGGTGTGCGTGACGAGCCCGACGCCCGGGCGCCAGACATGCAGCAGCACGGCCGGGGGCTCCAGGACCAGGGCCAGCCCGCCGGCCGGGCGCAGGTCCAGGGCGACCTGGTGCGCCGGCCCGGGCGCGGTCGTGACGACCGTGCCGCGCCAGCGGAGATGGATCGGCCGGTGCAGGTGACCGCAGATCACGGCCTCGACCTGTGGGTGCCGCGCCACGACGGCACCGAACGCCTCGGCCTCGTCGAGACCGAGGGCGTCCATGGCCGCGATGCCGGTGAGGAAGGGGGGGTGGTGCATGAAGACGAGGGTGGGCCGGTCGGGCGCCTCGCGCAGGCGCTCGTCGACCCACTTCAGGCGCTCGGGACACAGCCGGCCCCGGGCGTGGCCCGGCACCGAGGTGTCGAGCCCGACCAGCCGCAGCGGCCCGTCGTCGACCACATACTGCACGAAGCCGCGGGGCGGCAGGTAGCCGTGGTCGGCGAAGACCGCCCGCAGCGCGTCGCGGCTGTCGTGGTTGCCGGGCACGAGGTAGACCGGCATCGGCAGCGGCGCCAGCAGCCGCCGGAGGCGGCGGTACTCCTCCACCGTCCCGGACTCGACCAGATCGCCGGTGGCGAGGACCGCGGCCGGGCGCGGGTCGAGCCCGGCCAGGTGCTCCACGGCGCGGGTCAGGTACCGGGCCGTGTCGACGTCGCGGAAGGCCCGCTGCCCCTCCGGCCGGATGTGCATGTCCGAGATCTGCGCCACGACGTGCATGCGAGGCTCATCTTACCTCCGCCGTTGACGCCGTGCCGGGCGGGTAGGAAACGGCCCCCCGCGCCGGCGCCCCCGCGAGCGCCGGCCCGAGTGAGCCTCGCCGCCCGGCGCGCGCGACCCCCGAAAAAAATTTCCCGTTGACATCGGGCCCCTCCCGGTCGAGGCTCTCGCGCACTCAAGGAGGGAGCCATGCCACACTACCTGAGCCCCGAGGAGCTCGAGCGTACGGTGCCGGCCGAGACCGCCTTCCGGTCGCCGGTGCCCACCCAGATCGTCTCCAACGGTGAGTTCAACCCGCTGCCGCAGACCCGGGAGCAGCGGCAGGTGGAGGCCCGGATCAAGGCCCTGGCGGACGACCTGGCGCCCCGCCACGGCCTGGACCGGCGGCGCTTCCTGGCCAGCGCGGCGGGCATGGCGGCGGCGTTCCTGGCCATGAACGAGGTCTTCGGTCCCCTCTTCGAGGTGACCCCCGCCGAGGCGGTCCAGCCGGGGGTCGCCGCGGCCCGGGCCGACGCCCTGGCCGGCCAGTTCATCATCGACTGCCAGACGCACTTCGTGCGCGACGACTTCAAGCACGACGACCTGCTCGGCCTGGCCAGGTACGCCAAGCAGCACTGGAACCCGGCGCTGGCCGGGGAGCACAGCCTGGCCCGCTTCAAGTTCGAGAACTACGTCAAGGAGATCTTCGTGGACAGCGACACCAAGGTGGCGCTGCTCTCGGGCGCTCCCTTCGACGATCCCACCTGGGACCTGCTGAGCAACGACCAGATCGCCGCCGCCCGGGCCGCCATCAACCGGATCGCCGCCTCGCGGCGGCTGCTGGGTCACGCCGTGTTCACGCCGAAGAAGCCGGGCTGGATGGATCAGGTGGACCACGCGATCGCCACCCTCAAGCCCGACTCCTGGAAGGGCTACACGATCGGCGACCCCCTCTTCCCGTCGAAGCTGGGCAGCTACTGGCGGCTCGACGACGAGAAGCTCGTGTACCCCTTCTACGAGAAGATCACCAAGGCCGGCATCACCACCGTGTGCATCCACAAGGGTCTGCTCCCCGCCGACTACGAGAAGTCGTGGCCGGGCGTGTGGGAGTACGCGACCGTCGCCGACGTCGGCAAGGCGGCCCGCGACTGGCCCCAGATCAACTTCGTCATGTACCACGCGGCGCTGCGGGCGTTCCTGGAGCCCCCGGACGCGGCCCTGGCCGAGTTCGAGCAGACGGGGCGGATCAAGTGGGCGACGGACCTGGCCGAGATTCCGGCCCGCTACGGCGTTGGCAACGTCCACGCCGAGATCGGCACCGCCTTCGCCAACTCGGCCGTGGCCAGCCCCCGCTTCGCGGCGGCCCTGATCGGGACGCTGGTGCGCGGGCTCGGATCCGACCGCGTGCTCTGGGGCACCGACTCGGTCTGGTACGGCTCCCCGCAGTGGCAGATCGAGGCCATGCGCCGGCTGGAGATCCCGGAGGACATGCAGAAGAAGCACGGCTTCGCCGCGCTGGGGCCGGCCGACGGCGTCGTCAAGAGCGCGATCCTCGCCGGCAACGCGGCGCGCCTGTACCGGGTGGACGTCAAGGCGGCGCTGGGCGAGATCACGCGTGACCGCATCGCGGCCATCAAGGCCGAGTACCTGGCCATGGGCGGCGAGCGCAGCAACACCCGCTACGGCTGGGTCCACCGGGCGACGGCGTAGGAGGAGCAGCCGCCCGGTCAGACCATCCGCCCGCACCCGTTCCGGCCCCGGGGCCGGCTCGCCGTCGGGGAATACGCGAGCCGGCCCCCGGGTTGACGCGGCCGGGAAGCGTGATGAAGGTCGTGACGACCTCCGTGTCGGTGACGAGCGGACGGCAGCTCGAGTTCATCGACGTCACGCCCAGCGTGCGGGAGATCATCCGTACCCACGCGATCGCGGACGGGCTGGTGCTCGTCTCGGCTCGCCACACCACGTGCGCGCTGGTCGTGCGCGAGTTCCAGCCCGCGCTGCTCGAGGATCTGGCCGGGCTGCTCCGAGAGCTGATCCCG
>JBBIIW010000407.1:0-3343 GCA_037446305.1 Candidatus Rokuibacteriota bacterium | reverse complement strand
GGATGCCGCGGCGGCGCAGGATCCAGCCGAGCACCAGGGCCCGGGTCAGGCAGGTGACCGGGACGGGCACCCGGCGCTCGGCGGCCTCGACCAGGGCCACGATCCGCCGCACCGAGGGACCGCCTCGCGGGCGGCGCCGGCCGGCGCGGCCGGCGGCGCGGGGCAGGACCCAGCGCGGCGGCAGCACCCGCAGCGCGAGATCGGCCAGCACGAGCCCGGCCCACGCCTGGGCCAGGACGAGACGCTCCTGGAGCCGTCGCCGCATCCCGTCAGGCCGCGCGATCATCGACGGCCACCAGTCCCCGGTCCCGCAGCTCGGTGACGAGCCGCACGAGATCGCGCGCGCACCGCGCCGTCTCGACGTCGTACTCCCCGACCAGCGCCTCGAGGACGGCGGCCAGCGGCTGCGGACGCCGCAGCAGGTGCCAGATGCGGGCGCCGATGGGATCGAGCGAGAAGTAGATGCCGGAGCGCAGGTCGAGGAGGACGAGATCCTCGCCGAGGTCCCGGTACAGGACGTGGTCGGCGACGCGGACACGCGCGGTCAGCGGAATCTCGGGGCTCACCCGCTGCTCTCAGAATACACACCTCCCGGCCGGAACCAAGCGTTTCGGCTCCGCGCGGCTCCCGGCCCGGTGCCGCGCCCCGGCATCTCGTCCGCGGACGATCTCCCGGGATAAACGGCCACACGCGGTGCGCTTACCGCCGGGCCTGGAGGCGCGACCCGGCCGAATGCGCTACGCAGGCTGACACGCGCCTGACAGCGGGAATTGCCGCGCCGGCACGTACTTAGCGGCGGCGGGAGCCCTGCCACCCAAAGTGGGCGAATTCACGTCGCGCGGAAGCCGACCGGTCTGGCGCCCGGTTTGCAGGGCAGGGGCGCGACCGGCCATGACGCCATTCGTCGAGCCTGAGAACAGCCGATCCGGCCCGTGCCGTCGAGCGGCGGCGGCAACGGAAGCCGGGTTCACCGTCGCCGAGGTCCTGGTCGCCGCCTTCCTGCTGGCCGTGGCGCTCGTCGCCCTGCTGGCGTCCATGACGACGGCGGTCACCACCGTGGACGCCGGGCGCCGCTCGACGACGGCGCTGTTCCTGGCCGAGCAGCGCATGGAGGACGTCCGGGCCTTCGCGCTGAGCAAGGCTGCCGGGCAAGGCTGGGCGAACCTGAGCACGGCCAGCTTCCCGGCCGAGGGCTACGGGGCCATCGCCTCGCATCCGGACTACCGCCGCACGGTCACCGTCACCGACACGCCGGGCGGCGTGGCCGACACCAAGCTCGTCGAGGTGCGCGTCTTCTACCGTCAGGTGACCGACGCCGGCACCGGACCGGAGAGCAGCGTGGTCGTGACCACCACGCTGGCCAACCGATGACCGGCCGGGCGCCCTGGGGCGATCAGGCCGGCTTCACCCTGGCCGAACTGCTGGTGGCCACGCTCATGAGCGTCATCGTGCTGGCGGCCGCCGTCGGGGCCTTTCACTTCGGGCTGCACGCCACGCTGGCCACCGCTGACCGGGCCGAGGCCCAGCAGAACGCCCGCTGGGCCCTCCAGCGGATGATCCAGGAGATCCGCGGGGCCGGCTACGACCCGACGGCCATTCCTCCCGGATACAACTTCGACGCGGTGGTGAACCAGACCACCAACAGCCTCACGGTGCAGAGCGACCTCAACGGCAACGGCGTGCTCGACACCCCGGCCGGCTGCGATCCCGCCGCGGCGGCCGAGCGCGTCCGCTATCGCCTGGTCGGTGACACGCTGACCCGCTCCACGGACCCCGGCAACCCGGCGTGCGAGGTCGCGGTCGTGGGCGGGGTGCAGGCCCTGACCTTCGCCTACCTGGCCGAGGACGGGGTCACGCCCGCCGCCACCCCGGCGGCGATCCGGACCATCGCCGTCACGGTCAGGACGGCGCCGAGCAGTCCCGATCCTCGCTTCCCCGGCGACGCGATCATGGCGGACCGCGTGCGCCTGAGGAACCGGTAGGAGCCGCCGATGCTGCTGAACGAGAAAGGTGCCGCGCTGCCGATCGCGCTGATCATCGTCACGCTGCTCACGAGCCTCACGCTGGCCCTGGTCTCCCTCAGCGCCTTCGAGCCCCTGGTGGCCCGGAACCTGGCTGACGTGACCCAGGCCCGGTTCGCGGCCGAGGCCGGAATCGAGTGGGCGTTCAACACCGTGGCCGGGACGGCGAGCTGGAACACGCTGCTGGCGGGCGCGACGCCGGCCGGCGTCACCCTGGTCACCGACCAGCCGATGCCCACGCTGCTGGCCAGCCGCGGCACGTTCACCGTCCAGCTGCGCAACGACACGTTGCCCACCGATCCCCAGATCACGGGCGTGGTGCCGCCCGACACCGACCCCGACAACGACACCAACCGGGCGCTGATCGTCACCGCCACCGGGCGGAAGGGCGACGCGGTGAAGGTGCTGCAGGTGGCCTTCAAGCGCGCCGTGCCGCCGCCGTTTCCCGGGGCGCTCTCCTTCCCCGGCAACGAGTCGGAGGTCACCTTCAGCGGTAACGCGTTCGAGATCACCGGGCACGGCTACAAGACGGACGGCACCCCCGATCCCGGCTGCGCCGACGTGTTCGGCATCTCGGTGTCCTCGGTCCTGCCCTCGACCGACCCCGGCGCCAACGAGCAGGTCGTCGAGAGCGCGCTGTCCAGCCAGCAGAAGGACAACGTGACCGGCAAGAAGCAGGACCCGGCCGGCGTGGACTACGGCAACAACACCATCGCGCCCAACACCGAGCTGACACCCCAGGTGATCCAGCAGTTCATCGACCAGGCCAAGCAGAAGGCCGACATCGTGCTGGAGAGCAGGCAGCCGAACGGCCTCAGCTTCAGCAACGTCGGCTCGACCTGCGGCACCGACCCCGACAGCCAGAGCTGCTGGGGCACGCAGGACAACCCCAAGATCGTCTACGTCAAGGGCGAGCCTGACCCCACCTCGGCCTTCTCGGCCCTGCAGCTGTCGGGGAACACGACAGGCTGGGGGATCCTCATCGTCGAGGACGGCGACCTCCGCATCACCGGCAACTTCAACTGGAACGGGCCCATCATCGTGACCGGCCAGTGGGTGGGCATCGGCTTCCTGGGCGGCGGCTGGCAGTCGGTCTACGGCGCCGTCATCTCGAACGAGACCGCGGCCGATCCCGGCTTCCGGGAGGGCGTGGCGACGGGCAACGCCAAGATCCGCTACAGCTGCGAGGCGCTGAACAAGGTCCTCAGCATCAAGAAGCTCACCACCGTCACCAACTGGCAGGAGATCTCGCCATAGCCCCGAACGCTCCGGCGCGGGCGGCGCTCGGGCTGGCCGTGGCCGCCGGCCTGGCCCTGGGCGCC
>JBBIIW010000406.1:0-3344 GCA_037446305.1 Candidatus Rokuibacteriota bacterium | reverse complement strand
GGGTGACGGAGCGCGGGCAGCAGGACGGCGGTGCCCACGCGCACGCGCCGGGTGCGGGCGGCGACGGCCGCCAGCAGGGTCAGGGGCTCGAAGCGGGGCCGGGCCAGCAGCGAGTCACCCACCCACACCGAGTCGTACCCGGCCGCCTCGGCCCGCTCGGCCATGGCCAGCAGGGGCTCCACGGCCAGCCGGCCCGCCATGACGGCCTCGCGGGTGGGGAGGAGGATGCCGACCTCGACGGCGCCGCCGCTCACGTCGCGGATACTAGCACGGTGGTCGAGCGCGCCGTCGAGGCCGCTGGACGCGTCAGTGCCCGGACGTGCGGGCGGCGATCCCGGGCGTCAGGGACCGGAACAGGTCGGGACGCGCGTCGCCGGTCACGACCAGGGCGGCCAGCGCGCCCTTGTCCATGGCCCGGGAGATGGCGTGATCCACCAGGAGGAAGCGCCCGGGCACCTCCACCCGGAACTCGACCACGGCGGCGCCGCCGGCCGGGATCAGCGTCGTCTGCACGTTGCGCCGCGGCTCGCCGGGCAGGGCCGCCTCGGTCCACACCCGGTCGAGGACCTCGCCGATGACGTGGAAGGACGAGACCAGGTTCGGCCCGCCGTTGCCCACGTAGAGGCGCACCGTCTCGCCGGCCCGGGCCTGCAGCGCCCGCTCGTCCATCAGCGCGCCCATGCGGCCGTTGAAGACCACGTACTCCGGGCGCTCGTCGCGCGCCTTGGCGGGGTCGAAGTGCTGGTGGCCCGGGGCCAGCGTCCGGCCCTGCGTGTAGAACTCGCCCTGCATCACGTAGTACTCGCGGTCCACGCGGGGCAGGCCCTCCTCGGGCTCCACCAGGATCAGGCCGTACATCCCGTTGGCGATGTGCGTGGGCACGTGCGGCGTGGCGCAGTGGTAGACGTAGAGGCCGGGGTTCAGCGCCTTCCACTCGAACACGCCGGCCTCGCCCGGCATCACCTGCGTCACCGCCGCCCCGCCCCCGGGGCCGGTGACGGCATGCAGGTCGATCGAGTGCATCAGGTGGCTGTCCTGGCGGTTGCGGAGGGTCAGGCGGACGGTGTCGCCGGCCCGCACCCGGAGGAACGGACCCGGCACCGTGCCGCCGAAGGTCCAGAAGGTGTACTCGACGCCGCTGGCCAGCGTGCCCGTCTCCTCCGTGGTCTCCAGCTCGACGACCACGGTGGCCGGGCGGGTCCGGCTGACGGGCGGCGGCACGAAGGGCGGCGGCACCAGCGCGGCGCGCACTTCGCCGCGGGGATCCGGCTCGGTCCGCCGCTCCCGGCCCATCTGGGCGGCGACGGTTCCCACGACGGCGGCGACCACGGCGACGGCGGTCAGGGCTCCCAGGGCTCGCTTCATGGCTTGTTCCTCCTGTTCACAAGCATGCCGCCCGGCGCCGGCCGCCGGTATGACCACCGTCAGATGACGCAGATCACCCCCGGGCGGGTATCCTGGGGGCCGTGGGCTGGCTGGCGGCGCTGGTCGCGGCCATGGTCGGGCTGGCCGTCGGCGTGGGGGGCTTCACCTTCGTCTATGCGCGGGGGGCCTCGTACCTGACCGACGACCCCGCGGCCTGCGCCAACTGTCACGTGATGCGCGCGCACCTCGCCGCCTGGGTGACCTCGAGCCACCGGGCCGTGGCCGCGTGCAACGACTGCCACACGCCGCACGGGAGGCTCGGCAAGTACGCCGTGAAGGCCGTCAACGGCTTCTGGCACTCGGTGGCGTTCACGACGGGCCGGTTCCCCGAGCCCATCAGGATCACGCCGCGCAACCGGGCGGTGACCGAGGGCGCCTGCCGCGCGTGCCACGCGGCGGTGACGGCGGCCATCGAGGGGCACCCGGCGCAGGGCGCGCTGCCGTGCACCCGCTGCCACCACGACGTGGGGCACCCGCTGTGAGGGCGGGGGGCCGGCGAGGAGGGCGATGAACGGCGCGCGCGGGCGGCGACCCCGGGGGTGGACCGCGCTGGTCGTGGTGGGCGTGGTGGCGGCCCTGGCCGCCGTGGGCGCCGTCGCCCTGCTCGTGAACATCATGGAGCGCCGGCAGGAGGCGCGGAACCCCTTCTACCGGGTCGTCGAGCTGACCGATGACACCGAGGATCCGGCGGTGTGGGGCAAGAACTTCCCCCAGCAGTACGACGGCTACCGGCGCACGGTGGACCAGGTGCGCACCCGCTACGGCGGCAGCGAGGCGGTGCCCCGCACGCCGACCCGGGCCGACCCGCGCTCGGTCGTCGCCCAGTCGCGCCTGGAGGAGGACCCGCGCCTGAAGACGATGTGGGCCGGCTACGCCTTCGCCCGCGACTTTCGGGAGGAGCGCGGCCACGCCTACATGCTGGAGGACCAGACCTACACCGAGCGGCAGATCGCCGCCCGGCAGCCCGGCACCTGCCTGCAGTGCCACGCCTCGGCCTACGTCCCCATGAAGCGGGCGGGGGACGGCGACCTGCAGCGGGGCTTCGAGCGCATGAACCGGATGCCGTGGGCCGAGGCCCGGCAGCTCGTCACCCACCCGGTCGCCTGCGTCGACTGCCACGACGCCGGGACCATGGCCCTGCGCATCACGCGGCCCGCCTTCGTGGAGGGCCTCCGGGCCCTCAAGGCGGCCCACGGGGTGCGCGACTACGACGTGGCGACGGCCACCCGCCAGGAGATGCGCACCTTCGTCTGCGCGCAGTGCCACGTCGAGTACTACTTCCAGGGCGCGGACAAGCGCCTGGTCTTCCCCTGGCACCGGGGCCTCCGCGTGGACGACATCTATGCCCACTACGAGGAGCAGCGGGTGAGCGACTGGACCCACGCCCTGACCGGCGCCCCCGTGCTCAAGGCCCAGCACCCGGAGTTCGAGATGTTCATGCAGGGGATCCACGCCCGCTCCGGCGTGGCCTGCGCCGACTGCCACATGCCCTACACCCGGGTGGGCGCCCTCAAGGTCAGCGACCACCACGTCCGCAGCCCGCTGCTCAACGTCAGCAACGCCTGCCAGACCTGCCACCGGTGGCCGGAGGCCGAGCTGCGGGAGCGCGTGCACACCATCCAGGAGCGGACGGCGCGGCTGCGCCACGTGGCCGTGGACGCCCTGGTGCAGCTCATCGCCGACCTCCGGGCGGCCCGCGACGCCGGCGCCGGCGACCGGTCGCTGGCGGCGGCCCGGGCGTTCCAGCGGCGGGCGCAGTTCTACGTCGACTTCGTGGAGGCCGAGAACTCGACGGGCTTCCACGCGCCCCAGGAGGCGGCCCGCATCCTCGGCGAGGCCATCGACTTCGCCCGCCTGGGGCAGGTCTCGCTGCGGAAGCTCGACCCGTCCCGGCGGTGAAAGGAGGAGCCCGATGCGCT
>JBBIIW010000405.1:0-3345 GCA_037446305.1 Candidatus Rokuibacteriota bacterium | reverse complement strand
GCCACGCCGCTAGAGGTCGCGGAAGCTGCAGAGCCGGATCCCGAGGGCCGCCGCCGCCGCACGCGCCGCCGGGGTGCCCAGCCCGACCAGCTCCTGCTCGCGCTGCCGGCCGTACCGGCTGAAGCCGAGCGCGTCGTCGTAGTGGCCGGGGTGGGTCATGAACTCGCTCACCCCCGGCGGCAGCGCCCGCAGCCGGCGCAGCGTGGTGCCGGGCGTCCAGGACGCGGCGGGACCCGACTCGCCGAAGAAGTGATCCGGGGTCCGCAGCCCGGCGCTGCGGGCCCGGGCGCGGGCCTCGCGGTGCTGGCTGCGGACGGGCACCCCGAGCCGCCGGGCCGCGTCCAGCACCACCTCGGTCACGGGCGGGTACAGGCCGACATGGTGGTGCGTGTCCAGGTGCGTGGGCGTGCGGCCGACGAGCTTCACGAACCGCGCGATCTGCGCCTCGACCTCCGCCGCCACGTCCGCCAGCGTGGCCCGGGCCGCCGCCCGCCGGGGGTCGCGCACGAAGTGTCCGCCGGCGTCCACGAGGGAGCGGCCGCGGGTCAGGGGCCGGCCCAGGGTGAGGTTGACGTGGAGCCCCATCGGCAGGCCGGCGTCGCGCGCCTGCGCCAGCTGCTCGCGATCCACGTCGGCGGTCACCAGGACCGTGGTGCTGGTCACGATGCCGTGGCGGTGCGCCTGGAGGATGCCGGCGCTCACGCCGCGCGTGAGCCCGAAGTCGTCGGCGTTGACGATCAGCCGGCGCGTCATCACCGGAGCCGCCCCTGGATCAGCAGGCGCTCGACGGTCGCCGGCGGGCCGGGGGGCAGCGTCCCCTCGGCGTCCAGCGCCCGCAGGTACTCGAGCCGCTCGTAGCCCAGCCGCGGGAAGGGCTGGATCTCGCTGGCCACCACCGACGGCTCGAACCCGTGCGCCTCCAGCCTGGCCAGGGCCGCCTTCCGGCCCAGGAAGGCGAAGATGGCGACGAGCAGCCGCCCGCCCGGGTGCAGGTGCGCCGGGGCCCCCGCGATGATGCGGTCGAGGACCGCCCAGCCGTCGGGGCCGCCGTTGTCGGCCGTCGCCGCGGGGTCGCTCCGCGCGCGGTCCGGCGGCGTCGGCATCTGGGGCGGGTTGCTGCAGATCAGGTCGAAGCGCTCCCCCGGCACCGCCCCGTAGCAGTCGCCCAGGCGGGCCTCGACGGCGACGCCGTTGAGCGCGGCGTTCATCCGGATGGCCTCCACCGCCGCCGGCACCACGTCGGTGGCCACCACGCGCGCGCCGGCCCGCGCGGCCACGATGGCGGCCAGCCCCAGGCCGCTGCCGATCTCCAGCACGCGCTCGCCGGGCCGGACGGACAGGTGACGGCAGAAGAACAGCGAGCCGGCCTTCGGCGGCTGGACCTCGTCGACCACCCGGATCAGGCAGCCGCGCCAGGCGAAGAGCAGGACGCCATCATCCCTCGACATGGCCGCCCCCTCAGGAGCGGTCCGGACGCTGCGCGGCGGGCTCGCGCCCCCCTTCCCCCCACACCGTCAGGATGTCGGCATGGGTCTTCGCCGCGTTGGCCCGGATGGCGAAGCTGATCGCCTCCCGCAGCTCCTCCTCGGTGGCCCCGGCTGCCCTGGCACCTGCCAGGTCGCGCCGCGCTCAGTGCGTGTTGCCGACGGCCAGGTTGGCGGCCAGGTAGCAGAGGGCGGCCGTCTTGGCGTCCAGCGCGCCCTTCGTGTAGCTCCAGCTCGCGATGACCTTCTGTTCCCGGTCGGCCATGGGGAGCTCCTCGTTCCGCCCGTCCTCAGCGCTCCAGGTACTGCGTGATGGCGATGGCGCGGGGGCCCGCGAAGTAGAACGCCCAGCCCAGGGGGTAGACCCAGGCCTCGGTGGCGCGGCCCTTGAGGTCGGGCGCGTACCGGCGCGCGAGCTTCGCGATCTCGTCGGCGTCGGTCGTGACCGACAGCGGCGGCCCCAGCAGGATCAGGATCTGCTCCTTGCTCTGCCCCACCGCCGCCCGGCGGTAGAAGCGGAAGGTCGAGATGTCCAGGGAGTTGGCGTCCTCGGGATGCCGGTGCAGGTACTGGGCGATCTGGTGATCGAGCTGGTCCTCCCAGTAACGCCGCTCGTCGAAGTTCGGCTGGCGGCCGTTCATCTGCAACGAGCGATAGAGGAAGAACTCCTCGGCCGACGGCCCGTGGGTGGTCCGCTGCTCGAGCGGCGGCCGGGAGCAGCCGGCCAGGACCGCCAGGACGGCGAGCAGCACGACGAGCCGGTGCGTCACGCGCCCCAGCATAGCAGGTCGCGGCCCGCCGAGGTCACATCAGCGCGGACTCCAGCACCACGCCCCGGTCGATGAGGCGGGCGGCCTGACCCAGCAGGCGTGCGGTGGCCCCGGGCACCTCGGGGCTCTCCGCCAGCTGCCGCAGCAGGTCGATCAGCCGCCGCATGGCCCGGATCAGGTCGCCCTCGTGGCCGCCGAACGCCCCCTGCACGATGCCGCTCCAGTCGTCGTCCCCGGAGGCCCACCGGAACACGGCGGGCATGAAGCCGGGATGGACGCTGACGGGCATCGGCAGGTGGCGCGAGCGCTGGGCGGCTGCCACCGCCTCGGCCACCTGCACGACCTGCTCCAGCCGGCGGCGCAGCTTGGGGCGAGACCGGAGGAAGGCGCGCGCCACCATCGGCTCGCCCGACCGGGCCTCCTCGGTGAGCGCCGAGCAGACCGCCGCGGCCTCGGCCAGCGTCAGGTCGGCCAG
Organism: Candidatus Rokuibacteriota bacterium; assembly: GCA_037446305.1. GTDB lineage: Bacteria > Methylomirabilota > Methylomirabilia > Rokubacteriales > CSP1-6 > JBBIIW01. The sequence continues at coordinate 616 of JBBIIW010000405.1, read as the reverse complement.
CAGGCCGCGGCCGACGACCTCGGCCACCAGCAGCTCGTTGTCGTGCCGCAGCCCGGCGATCAGGCGGCCCTTGGGCTCGAGCGCGCCCTCCCGCACGGCGCCGAACTGCTCCAGGACCTCCACCACGCGGAGGAACTCCTGCCAGTAGGCGTTGCGCAGCGTCTCCAGCACCTGGCCCCGGTGCTGCACCCGCGCCTCCAGGCGCTCGACCTCGCGCCAGGCCTCCGAGCAGCGGGCCGTGGCCCCCCAGGGACAGCGGTGACACTCGAGGCTGGCCAGCGCCGCCTCCGGACTCTCGCGCCGCTCCCGGTCCAGCGCCTCCCGCAGGTCCAGCTCGGAGAGCTGCCGGGCCAGGTGCTGGAGGCGGCGTGGCTCGCGGCCGCGGCCGTCGTCGCCCCGGCCCAGATCGCGGGGCACGGTCAGCGGGGGCGTGGACCAGAGGATCTGCTTGATGGCGCCGGCCTTGAGCCGCACCACGGCGCCGTGGGGCAGGAGCGCGTCCACCAGGGCCCGGTGGCCGCGGAGAGCGTGCACGCCGAGGATCATGGCCAGGCCGGGCGCGCCGCGCCGGCGGACGACCGCCAGCCGGCCCGGCTCGGCCTCGATCACGCCGCGC
>JBBIIW010000404.1:0-3349 GCA_037446305.1 Candidatus Rokuibacteriota bacterium | reverse complement strand
CCTCCAGCTCCTGCACCTGGAACCGCAGCAGGTCCTCCCGCTGGGTGCGCTCCCGCTCGGCGCGCTGCCGCTGCTCGAGCTCGGCCGCCGCCGCCCGCCAGCGGCCGTGCAGTTCGGCCACCCGGGCGGCGAGGGCCTCGGCGCCGGCGAAGGCGTCCAGGAGATCGAGCTGCCGCTCGCGCTCCAGCAGGCGCTGGTGCTCGTGCTGGCCGTGGACCTCCACCAGGTGCTCGCCCAGGCGCTGCAGGAGTCCCACGGTCACCGGGGAGTCGTTGATGAAGGCGCGGTGCCGTCCCGAGCGTGCCAGCTCTCGCCGGATCACCACCTGCCCCTCCTCCGCGGACAGGCCCGCCTCATCCAGGACCCCGGCCGCACCGCCGCCGGCCGCGATCTCGAACACCGCCTCCACGGTGGCGACGTCCGCCTCGCTCCGGATGACATCGAGCTGACCCCGGGCCCCGGCCACCAGGAGGATGGCGTCGATCAGGATGGACTTGCCGGCCCCGGTCTCGCCGGTGAGGACGTTGAGCCCGGGACCGAAGGGGACGGTGACGCTCTCGATCACGGCGACGTTGCGGATCCGCACCTCGCGCAGCATCGCCGCGATGCTAGTCCATATCTCGCCGGGCCCTCAAGGAGTATCGAATCCACGCCATCACCGTTCGCCCCACTTGAGCTTGGTGCGCAGGACCGAGAAGAAGTGTTTCTGGGGGAACCGGACGAGCCGGACACGCGCCGCAGCCTGCTGCACCTCCACCACGTCGGCCGGGCGCAGCGGGAAGCCCACCTGGCCGTCCACCGTGACCATGACCTCCTGGTCGGTGTGCAGCGTCACGTCGATGCGGTGCTGGCCGGGCAGCACGATCGGCCGGTTGGTCAGGGTGTGGGAGCAGACCGGCGTGATCACCACGGCGTCCATGGTCGGGAACAGGATCGGGCCGCCCGCCGACAGGGAGTAGGCCGTGGAGCCGGTGGGGGTGGCGATGATCAGCCCGTCGGCGCGATAGGCCGTGGCCGCCTGGCCCTCCACCGCCACGGTGAACTCGATGATGCGGCTCATGGCGGCCTTCATGATCACGACATCGTTGAGCGCCAGGAACTCCGCCACCGCCCGGCTCTCGCGCCGCACGCGGGCGGCGAGCATCATGCGCTCCTCGACGACCATCCGGCCGGCCAGGAAGGCCTCCAGCGCCGGCACCATCTCGTCCAGCGTGGTGGCGGTGAGGAAGCCCAGCCCGCCCAGGTTCACGCCCAGCAGCGGCAGGCCCAGGTCGCCCACCGAGCGGGCCACCGAGAGCAGTGTCCCGTCGCCGCCCAGGACGACGATGAAGTCGACGGCGCCGGGCAGCTCCGCCCGCCCGACCGACGACACCGCCCCGTCCGGCACCAGGGTCGCCGTCTCCTTGTCCAGCACCACGACGTGCCCGCGCTCGGTCAGCCAGCGGACGAGGCGCTCGACGACCTCCCGGGCGGCGGCAGCGTCGGGCTTGGCGACGACGCCCACCCGCCTCGGGGTCCGGGCCGCGGCGGGAGGGGCCGGCGTCACGCCAGGGCCTCGACCGCGCGCGTGATGAGGGACTCGACGTTGGCGGCGGTGCGGCCGTGGGAGGACAGGTGCAGGAAGAACTCCCGGTTGCCCTTGGGGCCGCGCAGCGGCGAGGCCGTCACGCCGAACACGTGCCACCCCCGCAGCACGGCGTAGCGGGCCAGGCGGGCGATGACCTGCCGGTGCAGGGCCGGGTCGCGGACCACGCCCCCCTTGCCCACCAGCTCCCGGCCCACCTCGAACTGCGGCTTGATGAGGGCCACCACCTCGCCGCGCGGGGCCAGCACGCCGAAGACGGAGGGCAGGATCTTCTCCAGCGAGATGAACGAGACGTCGACCACGGCGAGCTGGGGCAGGTCTCCGAACACGCGGGGGTCCATGTGCCGGGCGTTGGTCTGCTCCATCACCACCACCCGCGGATCGCGGCGGAGCTTGGCGTCCAGCTGGCCGGTCCCGACGTCCACGGCGTACACCCGCGCCGCGCCGCGCTGCAGCAGGCAGTCGGTGAAGCCGCCGGTGGAGGCGCCCACGTCGAGACAGATCTTCCCGGTGACGTCGATGCCGAAATGATCGAGCGCGTGGGCCAGCTTCTCGCCGCCGCGGCTGACGTACGGCGACCGTCCCTTCAGCTCCACCTCGGCCTCGGGACTGACCAGCGCGCCCGCCTTCTGCACGCGCTCGCCGTCCACGAACACCTCGCCGGCCAGCACCAGCCTGGCCGCCTTTTCCCGGCTGGACACCAGCCCGCGCTCGACCAGGAGCCGGTCGATCCTCACCCGGGCCGCCATCGCGTCAATTATAGGCGACGGCCACGACGCGGTCGCAGAACAAAGAGGAGCGCGAGGCCGGCGACGAAGCCGCCCACGTGCGCGAACCACGCGACGCCGCCCACGTCCGGCCCGCCCGCCGCGCTGGCCGAGACGGTGAGGACGCCGTTCAGGAGCTGGACCACGATCCAGAATCCCAGCACCAGGAGCGCCGGCACGTACACGAACCGGATGAAGAAGCCGACGGTCAGCAGCGTGAGCACCCGCGCGTACGGGAACAGGAGCAGGTAGGCGCCCAGGACGCCCGAGACGGCGCCGCTGGCCCCGACCATCGGCACCGTGGAGAGCGGGTCGACCAGCGCCTGGGCGGCGGCGGCGCCGGCGCCGCTGAGCAGGTAGAAGAGCAGGAAGCGCCCGTGGCCCAGCCGGTCCTCCACGCTCTTGCCGAAGATCCAGAGGTACAGCAGGTTGCCCACGATGTGGAAGAGACCGCCGTGCACGAACATGGACGTGAACACCGTCGCCGCCGGGGGCGGGAACACGTCCGCGCCCGGGCAGCGGCCGCTCAGCCGGCACGGCATGACGCCGAACTCGAGCACGAACTGCCGCGCCGCCTGCAGCGCGGGCGGATCCCCGGGGCCGCCCAGGGAGACCTGGTAGAGGAACACCAGGAGGTTGGCCGCGATGAGCGACACGGTCACCACGGGCAGGCTGCGGCTCGGGATGTCGTCCCTGAGCGGCAGCATCAGCGAGGCCGCAGCACGACGGTGGTCGGGCGCCCGAGGTAGCGGCGGGCCGCGGCCGTGACCTCCGCCGGCGTGACGGCCGCCAGCGCCCGCCGATGACGCTCCGGAAAATCCCAGCCGACGCCGAGCAGCTCGTGATACGCCAGGGACCAGGCGTGGCGGGCGTTCGTGCGCCGGTCCAGCGACAGCCGGCCCAGCTGGTAGCCGCGGGCGCGCGCCACCTCGGCCTCGCCCACGCCCTCCGCCCGGATCCGCTCGACCTGCCGGTGCAGGGCCGCCTCGGCCGCGTC
>JBBIIW010000403.1:0-3364 GCA_037446305.1 Candidatus Rokuibacteriota bacterium | reverse complement strand
TGGGCGCACGATCATCTGCCAGGTCGCGATGCGCCCGCGGCGCGCGCGACCCAGCAGCACTTCGGTCAGGATCTCGAACCCGTCAGCGACCGGCCGCCGGGCGCGCCCGCGACTACATCGTGGGCGAGCTGCGGAAGGCCGGCCTGCAGGTCAGGGTGGAGCCCTTCGAGGCCCGGACACCGCACGGCCGGCTGCGGATGGCCAACATCGTGGGCGTGCTGCCCGGCCGGCGGCCGGACGTCATCCTGGTCGGCGGCCACTACGACACCAAGTGGTATCGCGAGTTCCGCTTCGTGGGCGCCAACGACGGCGGCTCCAGCACCGCTCTGCTGCTGGAGCTGGCCCGGGCGCTGGCCGGCCGCCCGCGCGAGTTCACGCTGTGGCTGGCCTTCTTCGACGGCGAGGAGGCGCGGGCGACGTGGACGGCGACGGACAGCCTGTACGGCTCCCGCCGCATGGCGGAGGACCTGGCGCGGGCCGACCGCCTGCCGCGCGCGGTGATCGTCGCCGACATGATCGGCGATCGCGACCTCACCATCCTCCGCGAGCAGAGCTCCACGCCGTGGCTTCTGGACCTGATCTGGCAGGCCGCTGCCCGCCTCGGTCACGGCGCCCACTTCCTGCCCGACGGCTCGGCGGTCGAGGACGATCACGTGCCGTTCCTGCGGGCCGGCGTCCCCGCCGCGCTGCTCATCGACTTCGACTACCCGCCGTGGCACACCCCGCACGACACGCTGGACAAGGTCTCCGCGCGCAGCCTGCAGGTGGTCGGCGACGTGCTGGTGGAGGCCCTGCGGATGCTGGAGGAGCGCCTCGGCCGCGCCACCGGAGGCACGCGACCATGACCCGGCTCATCGACAACCCCGTCAAGCGGCAGCTCAGGGCCGGCCGGCCCACCGTGGGCGCCTGGCTCCACCTCTGCAGCCCGATCGCGGCCGAGATCATGGCCGATGCCGGCTTCGACTGGCTGCTGGTCGACATGGAACACGGCCACGGCGACTACCAGACCCTGCTGGCCCAGCTGCAGGCCATGCAGGCGGCGCCGGCGGTGCCGCTGGTCCGGGTGCAGTGGGCCGACCCGGCGGTCATCAAGCGCGTGCTGGACCTGGGGGCCTGCGGGGTGATGATCCCGTGGATCGGCGGCGCGGGCGAGTGCGAGGCGGCCGTGCGCGCGTGCAAGTACCCGCCGGAGGGCATCCGCGGCATGGCCGGCAGCCACCGGGCGGCCGGCTTCGGCCGCTTCGGGGCCGAGTACTGGAAGCGGGCCAACGCCGAGACGCTGGTCATCGTGCAGATCGAGACGCCGCAGGCGGTCAAGGAGATCGACGCCGTGCTGGCGGTGCCGGGCGTGGACGTGGCCTTCATCGGCCCCGCGGATCTGTCGGCCGCGCTCGGGCACGTCGGCGATCCGCGGCACCCCGAGGTGCAGGAGGCGATCGCCGCCGTGGAGCGGGCGGCGCGGCGGGCGGGCGTGGCCCTGGGCACCATCTCGCGGTCGTGGGAGGAGGCGCGGGCGCTCTACCAGCGGGGCTACGGGATGGTCACGGTCGCTTCCGACGCCGCGCTGCTCGGGCAGCACGCCGCCGCGCTCGTCCAGCGCTTCCGGGACGAGGTGGCCGCGCGGTAGAATCCGGCCATGCCCCGCATCCGCGAGATCGAGGATCCCGGCGACGACCCCGTCCTGCAGGAGACGTTCGCCCGCGAGCAGGAGACGTTCGGCTTCCTGCTCAACACCACCAAGATCCAGGCCCACCGGCCGGGAATCATGAAGGCGGCCAAGGCGCTGTCGGCGGCCGTGGAGCGCTCGGGGCTCCTGTCGCGGGAGCTCCTGGCGCTGGTGTACCTGCGGGTGGCGCTGATCAACGGCTGTCCCTTCTGAATCGACATCAATGCATCCCGGGGGATGCAAGCGGGAGCGTCGCCGGACAAGCTCCGTGAGATCGAGCGGGCGGCCGAGAGCCCGCTCTTCGACGAGCGCGAGCGGGCGGCGCTGGCCTACGCCGAGGCCATGACCGTCACCGGCCAGAAGGTGACCGACGAGCTGTTCGCCGCCGTCCGCAGCCGCTTCTCGGAGGCCGAGATCGTCGAGCTCACGGCTGCCGTCGCCCTCGAGAACTTCCGCAGCAAGTTCAACACCGCCCTGGGCATCGAGGCCCAGGGGTTCTGCGTGCTCAGGAAGGACGGATAGCGGCCCGCGTTGTCCCGGGCGTTCCTTTCCGGCTCGCCTCCGCCCACCAGCGCCCGGGGCCTCGCCTGACGTGGTGCGCGGCCTCTCGACCCTCCCGGTGGCGATGCTCTTCGGCACGTTCGCGTGGTCGTTCGTGTACGTGAGCCTGCCCTTCCACATCCAGGCCCTCAGCACGCTCGACGCCGCCGGCACGCTGCGCTGGACCGGGTGGATCCTGGGCATCTCGCCGCTCGTCACCGTCGCCACGGCGCCCCTCTGGGGGCGCTGGGCGGAGCGGGGCGACCCCAAGCGCTTCTATGTGATCGTGGAGATCCTGCAGGGGCTGGCCTTCTTCGGCATGGCGGCGGCCCGGACGCTGCCCGAGCTGTTCCTGGCCCGCCTCGTGCTCGGCGTCATGGGCGCCGCGTCCACGTTCGCCTTCATGCTGGCCGGCCGGGCCCCGGCGCCGGCGCTGGTGCGCCGTCAGGTGGCGGCCGTGCAATCGGCCATGACCGTGGGGCAGGTGATCGGGCCCCTGGCCGGGGCCATCGCGGCCGCGCGGATGGGCTTCCGCAGCTCGTTCATCGTCGGCGGTCTCGTGCTGCTCGGCTGCGCGGCCCTCGTGGCCTGGCGGGTGTCGGGTGGGGCGGACCGGCCGGCCCCGCGGGCGGCGACGGGCACCGTCCGCCTGAGCGAGGTGGCCGCCGTGGCTCTCATCGTGCTCGGCGGCAACGTGCAGGTGTTCTTCCTGACCGCCATCCTGCCGCAGGTGGTGCCCGGTCTCGGCGTGGCGCCGGGCCGGACGCTGGAGATCGGCGGCCTCCTCATCTTCGCCTCCGGCGTGGCCGCGGCTCTCGGCGCGCTGACCGCGCCGCGGCTGGCCGACCTGGTGGCCGAGCGCCGGCTGATCGGCGGGCTGCTGATCGGCTCCTCGCTCTGTCTGGCCGCTCTGGGCCTGGCCGGCTCGGTCTGGAGCTACGGCATCCTGCGGTTCCTGCAGGTGCTCTGCATCGCCCCGGTGTTCCCGATCGTGGTCGCCCGCATCGCCCAGCACGCCGGAGGGCAGGCCATCGGCGCGATCAACTCGGCGCGCATCGGGGCGGCGTTCGTGGGCCCCGTCGTCGCCACGACCGTCCTGAGCTGGGCGCCGCTGCCGGCGCTGTACGCGCTCCTGGCCGCCGTGGGCGCGGCCTGCGT
>JBBIIW010000402.1:0-3367 GCA_037446305.1 Candidatus Rokuibacteriota bacterium | reverse complement strand
CCCTGCTGGATCCGGCCCTGCGGCCGGTCTTCGCGGGCGCGCGGGCCCGGCCCATCACGCCCTGGTACCAGACGCTGTCGGCCACCCTCCAGCCCGCCTTCTCGGCGGCCATCACCGGCGTGCGGCCTCCGCGCGAGGCCCTGGAGCAGGCGCGGGTCCAGCTGGAGTACTTCCTGCAGGAAGCCCGGTGAGCGGTCGCGACACGAGGCTCGGGTGGATACTGCTGAGCCCCGCCCTGGCCGTGCTCGCCCTCGTGACGCTCTATCCCGTCCTCTCGGTGCTGTGGCTCTCCCTCCAGCGCCGGGTCCCCGTGTTCGACATCGCCCGCTTCGTCGGGCTGGCCCACTACGCGTTCCTGGCCCGCGACCCGGGGTTCTGGAACGCCGCGGGCGTCACGGCGCTGTTCACCGCCGTCTCGGTGGCGCTGGAGGTCGCCCTCGGCCTGGCCGCCGCCCTGGCCCTCAGCCGCCTCGTCCGCTGGCGGGTGGCGGCCGTCGCCCTGCTCCTGGTGCCCTGGTGCCTGCCCGGGGTCGTCACCGCCCGCCTCTTCGAGTGGCTGTACTCTCCGACGGCCTGGCTGGCCGACCCCGCCCGGGCCTTGCCGGCCCTCATCGCGGCCGACGTCTGGCGCACCACGCCGTTCGTGGCCCTGCTCGCCTACGCCCGCCTGGCGAGCATCCCGGTCGGGGTGTGGGAGGCGGCCGCCGTGGACGGCGCCGGGGCGCTGGCCACGCTCCGGGTCATCACGCTGCCCCTGCTGGCCCCGGTCCTGCTGGTGGCCACGCTCTTCCGCACCCTCGACGCGCTGCGGGCCTTCGACCTGATGTTCGTGCTCACCGGCGGCGGGCCGGCCGCGACCACCGAGACGCTGACGCTCTACGCGTACCGGAACCTCTTCCAGACGCTCCAGCTCGGGTTCGGCGCCGCCGTGGCCGTCCTGATCTTCGCGCTCGTCACCGCGGTGGCCGCCGCCCACCTGCTGGCGGTGGAGCGCACGGAGGAGCGCGCGTGAAGCGGGGGACCAGCCTGCTCGTCCTCCTGGCGCTGCTGCTCTACGCGAGCCCGGTGGCCTGGCAGGTCCTGACCTCGATCACGCCCGCCGAGGAGCTGATGGAGCCGGGACGCTGGCTCCCCTCGCGGCCGACCCTGGCCAACTACCAGGCCGTCGTCACCCGCAGCCCGCTGCCGCGCAGCCTGCTCAACAGCGCCATCGTGGCCATCGCCACCACCGCCCTGGCCACGGCCCTCGGCAGCCTCGGCGCCTATGCCCTGGCCCGGCTGCCGGTGCCCGGCCGGCGCGGCATCATGCTGGCGATCGTGATGAGCACGGCCTTCCCCGCCATCGCCACCGTGGCGCCGCTCTACCTGATCGTCCGGGCCCTCGACTTGCGTGACACCTGGTGGGCCGTCATCCTGGCCCACACGTCGTTCGCGCTGCCGCTCGTGCTGTGGCTGGTGGCGGGCTTCATGCGGGCGCTGCCACGCGAGCTGGAGGAGGCGGCGTTCGTGGACGGGGCGGGTCGCCTGGGCGCGCTGCGCCATGTCGTCCTGCCGGCCGCCGCCCCGGGCGTGGCCTCGGCCGCCCTGCTGGCCTTCCTGTTCTCCTGGAACGAGTTCCTCTTCGCCTACACGTTCACGGCCACGGAGGCCAGCCGGACGGCGCCGGTGGCCCTGGCGCTGTTCCCCGGCGTCTTCGAGGTGCCCTGGGGCGACCTGGCCGCGGCCGCCGTGCTGGTCGGGCTGCCGCCCATCCTGGTCGTGGCGCTCCTGCAGCGCCCGCTGGTGCGCGGGCTGCTGGCGGGCAGCCTCAAGGAGTGAGGGTGGAGGCGGATGCGGCCGGGCCGTCCGAGCGCGTCCGGGCCCGGCCCCGCCCGGGCCCGATGCTATCATGGCGCGCGGCATGGCCGTCGAGGCGCTCCACGCCCTGCAGAACGGCTTCATGAGCGCGCCCCGCTCGCTCCTGTTCTACGGGCAGTTCTCGGGCGAGCGCGTGGCGATCCCCATCGCCTGCTGGCTGGTGCGCACGACCGACGCCCTCATCCTGTTCGACACCGGCGTGTCGCCCCGCGCGGTGCCCGGCCTGCTGCGCAACGATCCCCTGGCCCGCTTCACCGACGAGGACCTGCTGGTGCACCGCCTGGACGCGCTCGGCCTGCAGACCGGCGACATCGACATCGTGGTCCTGTCCCACCTGCACTACGATCACGCCGGGGGCACGGAGTTCTTCCCCCGCGCCGAGCTGGTCGTGCAGACGGACGAGTACACGTGCGCGCACCAGCCGCCCGCCTTCCTGGCGTCCTTCTACTACCGCAAGAACTTCGACCTGCCGCAGGCGCGGTGGCGGCTCCTCGAGGGCGACACGGAGCTGGCGCCCGGGGTGACCGTCCTCCGCACCGACGGCCACACGCCGGGACACCAGTCCCTGCTGGTCGAGCTGCCGGAGACGGGGCCGGTGATCCTCACCGGGGACGCGTGCTACTGGCAGGAGCACCTGGACCGCGAGTGCCCGCCGGGGGTGGTCTGGAACCCGGCCGCCGCCGTTCACTCCATCAAGCGGCTGAAGACCCTGGCCCGCCTGGTCCACGGCCGGATCTTCCCCAGCCACGATCCCGAGTTCTGGCGGACGGTCCGGCAGGCGCCCGAGGCGTACCGCTGAGCGGGTGACGCTCCGGGAGCGGCCGGCGGCGCTGGCACCCGCCCAGGGCGAGCTCGTGATCTTCGCCACCAGCGAGCGCGCGAGCGCCGGCCGGCGCGGCATCTCCCGCGGGACCCTGCGCCACGGCGTCAACCGCGTCCTCGCCGGCGCCCGCCACACGCTCGGCGTCATCGCCCACGACGCGTGCTCGCCGGGTGAGGGCGCGCGGCTTGCGCGACCGCATGCCCCGCGCTAATGTGCCCGGCGTGAGTGCGATCGCCCGCCTGGCCGAGTTCGTGGTCAAGACCCGCCTCGACGACGTCCCCCTGGCGGCGCTCGCCCACGTCCGCCGCGCCGCGCTCGATTCCCTCGGGGTCATGCTGGCCGGCAGCACCGAGCCGGTGGCCCGCATCGTCCGGGAGCTGATCCGGGTCGAGGGCGGCGCGCCCCTGTGCACCGTGCTCGGCACGGGGCTGCGGACGTCGCCCACCTGGGCCGCGCTGGCCAACGGCACGGCCGGCCACGCGCACGACTTCGACGACACGTCCTTCGCCCTCATGGGGCACCCCAGCGTGCCGCTCTTCGCCGCCACCCTGGCCGCCGCCGAGGCCGAGCCGGCGGACGGCGCGGCGGTCGCCCTCGCGTACCTCGTGGGCTTCGAGGTCGGCGCCGCGATCGGCACCGCCGTCAACCCCGATCACTACGCCCGGGGCTGGCACGCCACGGCCACGC
>JBBIIW010000401.1:0-3368 GCA_037446305.1 Candidatus Rokuibacteriota bacterium | reverse complement strand
CGAAGTGCAGCGTGACGTCGGCCGTTGACTCCAGGCCCGAGCCGGCGATCTCGCCGTCGCCCTGCGCGGCGTGGAAGTCGCCGAAGTAGAAGTACGCGCCCTCGTGGAAAACCGGCAGGTGTACGGTGACGCCCTCGCGGATGTCGGGGGCGTCCATGTTGCCGCCGAAGTCTCCGGGCCAGAGCCCGCCGAAGACCTCCGTGCCCGCCGGTGCCACGGCCAGCCGCCCCAGCGCCAGCCCGTCCGGCCCGACCTGCAGGTCCTCGAGCCGCACCCGGACGGCGGGGGCGTGCAGGAACGCCGTCGTTCCCCGCGGCCGCCACAGCTCCAGCTGGCTGAACACGGCATCGAGCGAGAGCCGGGCCCCGGCATCCGGCTGGCGCTCGACGGTGGCCGAGACGTCGAGCCGCCCCCGGGCCGGCGTCAGCGGGCTGCCGGGCGGCAGGTAGAGGGCGGCCAGGGTCGCGTCGATCTCCCGAGCGATGGCGGTGGCGTGGAAGGTGAGCGGGGCCAGGCGCACGCCGCCGGCCCACAGGGAGATCGGCGAGCCGCCGGCGACGGCGTCGAGCCTCAGGACGCCGGGCGGCGCCCCCGGGCGGGTCGAGAGATCGCGCGCGTCGAGGCGGAGCGATTCCACTCGCCAGAGGCGGGACGGCGCCAGCGTGCGGTCCTCCACGATCACGGTGCCTCCAGCCAGCTCCACGCGCTCGAGCGTGAGGGCGAGGGGACCGCCGCCTCCCGCTCCGCCGCCCAGCAGGTCGGACAGGTTGAACTTCCGGGGGCCGGTGCGGACGATCCGGACGGCGGGCTGCTCGACGGCCACGCGGCCGAGGCGGAGGTGACCGCGCAGCAGGTCCCCGGGGCTGAACCGCGTCTCCACCCGCTCGATGGTGACCAGCGCCTCCCCGTCGTGGTCGGCGATGCGCAGGCCGCCGAGCGCGAGGCGCCCGCCGGTGAGGTCCAGCTCGGCCGTCGCCAGCGAGACCGGCCGGCCCGTCAGCGCCCCGAGGCGCCAGACGACCGCCAGGCGGACGATCTGGGGCAGCGCCAGCACGACCGCCACGGCCAGCCCGACCAGTGCCGCCGCCGCGAGGGCGGCCACGCGCACGGTCCGGCGGTGCCGCTGCTCCCTGCCCCTGCCGGCCATCGCTCATGAATACCACGGGGCGGGGCGCCGCGCGCGGCTCGGCCCGGCCGTCTACTCGATCACGTCGTCGGCGCGCAGCAGGAGCGATGCGGGAACGGTGAGGCCCAGCGCCCGGGCAGCCTGGAGGTTGATGACCAGCTCGAGCTTCGCGGGCTGGCCGATCGGCAGGTCCGCGGGCCGGGCGCCGTCGAGCAGACGGTCCACGTAGGTCGCGGAGCGCCGGAACAGGTCCCGGAGATCGGGGCCGTACATCATGAGGCCGCCGGCCTCCACGAACTCCCTGGACGGGTAGATGGCGGGCAGCCGGCTCATGGCCGCGAAGTCCAGGATCGCCGCCCGGTGCGCCTCGGTCAGCACGTCCCCGGCCGTGAGGAGGGCGTCGACCGGGCTCAGCAGGAGCGCGGTCTCGAACACCTGATCGAAGTCCTCGCGCACGCCCACCTCCAGGCTCAGGAGCTGGACCTTGATGGCTGCCGCCGCCGCGGCGGCGTCCCTCAGGACCAGCCGGGGATGGAGGCTGTGCGAGTACCAGAGGACACCCACCCGCCTCAGGTCGGGGACCATCTCCTTGAGGAGCCCGAGCTGGGCGCCGCCCAGCTCGGGCGTCGTGAGGCCGAGTCCGGTGACGTTCTCGGCTGGCCGCGCCCGGCTGGTCACGAGCCCGCTGGCCACCGGATCCGCCCCCACGATGACGACGGGGATCGTCCGCGTCAGGTGCCCGGCGGCCGCTGCCGCCGCCGTCCCCGCGCTCACGATGACGTCGGCCTCGCGGGCGATCAGCTCCGCGGCGAGCTCGACGAACCGCTCGGGGCGCTCCGCCCACCGGGGCTCGATGACGATGTTCCGGCCCTCGACCCAGCCGAGCTCGCGCAGCCCCTGCCGGAAGGCCTCGAGGAGGCGCGGGGCGGCCGAGGCGCCGGCCGGAGCGAGGAGCCCGATGCGGTACACCTTGCCTGCGCGCGGCGCCGGCGCGCCGGCGCCGGGCGCGACGGCGAGCGGGAAGAGCAGGAGGCAGAGGGCGGCGACGAGGGTTCGGCGGCTCATTCCGCGGTCCTTCCCGGGCAACCGCCGTGCCGGGACTCCCCGCCGGCGATCGTGCGGCCGGCGCAGCATTTCCGTCGCGACGCGGAGTCCGCCGGTCCTTCAAAGGCTGACGTGGTGCATGCAGATCTTGAAGGGAGTCGGCGAGCCCTGTAGGATCGTCGGCGTCGTGGACCCGCTAGCGCAGCTGGTCGGGGAGAGCCCCCCGATCGTCGCCCTGCGAGAGACGCTCCGAGGCCTCCTCGACCGACACCGGCAAGCGCCGCGCCTGCCGCCGATCCTGCTGGAGGGTGAAACCGGGACCGGCAAGGGGCTGCTGGCCGGCCTCATTCACCAGGCCCGCCGGCGGGCGGGCCCGTTCGTCGACGTCAACTGCGCGGCGATCCCCGAGACGTTGCTCGAGGCGGAGCTGTTCGGCTTCGAGCGCGGCGCCTTCACCGATGCCCGGCACGCGAAGCCCGGCCTGTTCCAGGCTGCCAACGGCGGCACCCTGTTCCTCGACGAGATCGGTCTGCTGCCGGAGGGCCTGCAGGCCAAGCTCCTCAAGGTGATCGAGGAGCGCTCGGTGCGGCGGCTCGGAAGCATCCGGGCCGAGCCGGTCGACGTGCAGCTCATCGCCGCCACCGGCCAGGACCTGGCGGCGGCCACGGCCGAGGGCCGGTTCCGGGCCGATCTCTACCACCGCCTGGCCGTGCTCACGCTCCGGCTGCCGCCGCTCCGCGAGCGGGGAGCGGATGTCATCGTGCTCGCCGAGCACTTCCTGGCCCGGGCCTGCGCCGAGTACGGGGTGCGCCCCAGGCATCTGACGGCGGAGGCGCGCCAGGCCCTGCTCGGCCACGCCTGGCCGGGCAACGTCCGGGAGCTCAGCAACGTCGTCGAGCGCGTGGCGCTGCTGACCGAGGAGGAGGCGGTGACGGCGGAGGCTCTCGCCCTTCCCGGCGGCGGCTCGCCCGGCGGTCCGGGCGTGGCCGCCGGCTCGCTGGAGGAGTCCGTCCGGAGCCAGGTCGTCGCGGCGCTGGCCGCGAGCCACGGCAACATCACGCGGGCGGCGGCCCGGCTGGGGATCGCGCGCAACACGCTCCTGGCCCGGATGCGGAAGTACGGCCTGCGGGGCGGGCCCGGCGGGCGCACGCCCCCGGCGGCCGGGACGGCGCTCGCCGAGCGACAGAGCCGCCGGGCG
>JBBIIW010000400.1:0-3371 GCA_037446305.1 Candidatus Rokuibacteriota bacterium | reverse complement strand
GGCGGCCGAGGCCGTGCACGTCGGCGACCTCTACGCCGTGGACGTGCTGGGGGCGCGCGCGGCGGGGCTGCGGGCGGTCCTGCTGGATCCGGCGGGCACGCGGAGCGAGCGCGATTGCCCGCGGGCGGCCGACGTGCTCGCCGCCGTGCGGCTCGTGCTCGCGACGGGTGACGGCGGCTACTCGGGCAGCGTGACCGCCGGGTAGCGGGCGAGGGCGGCGTAGATCTCGCGCTTCATGGCCGCGATCTGCTCGCGGGTGGGCGCCTCGAAGCGCAGCGTCAGGTAGGGGTTCGTGTTGGACGCCCGCACCAGCGCCCAGCCGCCGCCGGGGAAGAGCACGCGGGCGCCGTCGATGTCGATCGTCTCGTAGCGCTGCCTGAGGTCCCGGACCAGCGCCGCCATCACCTGGAACTTCTCGGCATCGGGACACGGGGCCTTCAGCTCCGGGGTGGCCTCCAGGTGCGGCACCGAGTCGAACAGCCGCGACAGCGGCTCGGCCGACCGGGCCGCGATCTCGACGATCTTGCAGGCGGCCAGGATCCCGTCGTCGACCCCGTAGTAGCTCTCCCCGAAGAACATGTGGCCGCTGACCTCGCCGCCGAGCAGGATCCCGTCCTCCCGCATCTTGCGCTTGAGATGGGAGTGCCCGGTCTTCCACATCACCGGCACGCCCCCGTGCCGGCGGACGTCCTCCACCAGCGACTGCGAGGACTTCACGTCGAAGACGATCTTCTCGCCGGGCCGGCGGGCCAGCAGGTCGCGGGCCAGGAGGATGAGGATCAGGTCGGCCTCGTGACGCCGCCCGCGCTCGTCCACCACGCCGACCCGGTCGGCGTCGCCGTCCCAGGCCACCCCCAGGTCGGCGCCGACCTCGACCACCCGGGCCTGCAGGTCCACCACGTTCTCGGGATCCTCGGGGTCGGGCAGGTGGTGGGGGAAGGTGCCGTCCGACTCGCAGTGCAGCTCCACCACCTCGCAGCCCAGCCGGCGGAGCAGCTCGGGCCCGTAGAGGCCGGCCACGCCGTTGCCGGCGTCGGCGACGACCGTGAGGGGCCGGGCCAGGCGGACCAGGCGCTGCACGGTGGCGAAGTAGTCCTCCCGGGGGCTCCGCGTGGTCCGGCTCCCGCGGCCCTGCTCCCAGTCGCGGGTGTCGATGAGCTTGCGGAGCTCCTGGATCTCGTCCTCGCTCAGCGGCGCGGCGCCCCGGTGGACCATCTTGACGCCGTTGTCGTCGATGGGGTTGTGGCTGCCGGTGATGGTGGCGCCGCCGTCCAGCCCCCAGTGGGCGGTGGCGAAGTAGAGGATGGGCGTCGTCACCAGGCCGATGTCCACCACGTCCACGCCGGCCGCCAGCACGCCCGCCACGAAGCCGTCCTTGAGCGCCGCGGACGACAGGCGGTTGTCCTGGCCCACGGCGATCGTCCGGCCGCCGGCCCGGCGGATCAGCGTGGCGTAGGCGCGGCCGACCTGCTGGAAGACCTCGGGGTTGATGTCGGCGCCGACGCGGCCGCGCACGTCATAGGCCCGGAAGATGTGTGGATTGATCATGGTGTCGGATCCTCGGCCGTGAGTCTATCGTCCGCCGTCACCCGGAGGGTATCATGGGCCGCGCCCCCGGGGCGCCCGCCGCACCCCGCACCGTGGAGGTCCAGCATGAGCGATGACGCCGAGCTGAAGGAGCGCACGCGCCGCACCGCGCGGATGCTGTTCCACACCCTGCCCGGAGGGGTGGGCTTCGAGACGTGGAAGCGCTTCGACCGGGCGCTGGCCCGCGAGCTGTCCCTGTTCTTCACCGGGAAGCTGTACAGCCGGGAGGTGCTGTCGCAGAAGCAGCGCGAGCTGTGCGCGGTGGCCTCGCTGACCTCGCTCTCCCGGCCCCGCGAGCTGCATGCCCACATCCACGCCGCCCTCAACGTCGGCGCCACGCGGCAGGAGGTGGCCGAGGTGATCTTCCAGCAGGTGACGTACGGCGGCATGCCGGTGGTGGTGGAGGCGCTGGACGTGTACGCCCGGGTGCTGGCGGAGCGGGGCGAGCCCTTCCCCGCCGAGGAGGCCCGGTGAGCGAGCGGGCCCTGCAGGCGGCGGTGGCGGCGGCCCGGGCCGGCGGGGCGACGGCCCTCAAGTACTACCGCACGTCGTTCGACGTCACGCTCAAGGCCGACCGGTCGCCGGTGACGGAGGCCGACCGCGAGGCCGAGGCGGTGATCGTGGAGACGCTGCGGCGCGCCTTCCCCGACATCGGCGTGCTGGGCGAGGAGCACGGGGCCGAGGGGCCGCAGGGGCGGCGGTGGATCATCGACCCGATCGACGGCACCCGGAACTTCGTCCGCCGCATCCCGATCTGGGCCACGCTGGTGGCGCTGGAGGAGGAGGGCGAGATCACGGTCGGCGTGGTCTACAACCCCGTGACGGGCGAGCTGTACTCGGCCCGGCGCGGCGGCGGCGCCTGGCTCAACGGCGCCCGGCTGCGCGTCTCCGACGTGTCGGACCTGGCCGCCGCGTACTTCGTCCACGCCGGGCTCAAGTTCATGCGGCAGGCGGGGTACTGGGCCGGCCTCGAGCGCCTGGTGGACGCCACCGAGCGGCAGCGGGGCTTCGGCGACTACCTCGGCTACACGCTGATCGCCGAGGGCAAGGTCGAGCTGTACGCCGAGGCCGACCTCAAGCCGTGGGACCTGGCGCCCTGCAAGCTCCTCGTCGAGGAGGCGGGCGGCCGCTTCACCGACTTCGAGGGCCGCCCGACCATCTACACCGGCACGGCGCTGGCCTCCAACGGGCGCCTGCACGACGCCGCCCTGGCCCTGCTCCGGCGCTAGGCTGGCGGCGGTGGGCCGCACGCTGGTCGTCCATCCGGGCGCCCTGGGGGACGTGCTGCTGGCCGTGCCGGCCCTCCGGGCCCTGCGCGCCCGCGATCCCGGCGATCGCCTGACGCTGGCCGCCCAGCCCGGCCCGGGCGGCCTGCTGGCCGCCCTCGGCGTGGTGGACGAGGCGGCGGCGTTCGAGTCGCTCGGCCTGGAGACGCTCTTCGTGGACGACGGGCAGCGCCCCGAGGTGCCGGCCCTGGAGCGGGCCGCCCGCGTGGTGTCCTGGTTCGGGGCCGGCGACCCGGTCTTCGTCGCGCGCCTGCGGGCCGTGCACCCCGGCGCCGTCGTCGCCTCCGCCGCCGGGGACGGCCGGCAGCCCGTCTGGCGTCACCTGCTCCGCACCGTGGACGCCGCCGACGAGCGGCGGGAGCCGGTCCCGGTGTCCCCCGCGCTGCTGGAGGAGGGCGAGCGGGCGCTCGAGGCGGCGGGCTGCGATCGGCGCGCGCCGCTGCTCCTGGTGCATCCCGGGGCCGGCGGCCTGGCCAAGCGCTGGCCGGTCGAGGGCTT
>JBBIIW010000399.1:0-3391 GCA_037446305.1 Candidatus Rokuibacteriota bacterium | reverse complement strand
AAGTGCCGGCGCACGCGGGCCAGCGCCGCCGCGTCCAGCGCCCCGGGCGGCACGGGCACCGTCAGCTCGTAGCCCTGCCCGACGTAGCGGGCGTCGGCCGAGCGCGCCACCACCACGTCGCCGGCCACGGCCGACTCCCGGACCACCTCGGTCGCCTGCGCCGCCATCTCGTCGAACATCGCCGTCAGCCCGGCGGGATCGGCCTGGTCCAGCCGGCAGACGTGGGTGCGGGCCACGTCGAACCGCACCTCGGCCGCCAGCAGCCCGATGGCGGCCGTGACGCCGGCGGCCGCGGGCAGGATCACCCGCGGGATGCCCAGGGCCTGGGCCAGGCGGGCGCCGTGGACGGGCCCCGAGCCGCCGAAGGCGATGAACGTCAGGTCGCGCGGATCGCGGCCGCGCTCGATCGAGACCACCCGCGTGGCCAGCTCCATGTTCGTGTTCACGATCTGGTGGATGCCCCAGGCGGCCTCGGCCAGGCCCAGCCCCAGGGGGCGCGCGATGCGCGCCTCGATGGCCCGGGCGGCGGCGGCCGGGTCCAGCCGCAGGGCACCGCCGGCGAAGTCGTCGGGGTTGAGGTAGCCGAGCACCAGGTTGGCGTCGGTCACCGTGGGCTCGGTGCCGCCGCGCCCGTAGCAGACGGGCCCCGGCGTCGAGGAGGCGCTCTCCGGTCCCACCGCGATGACGCCCAGGCTGGCCCGGGCGATGGAGCCGCCGCCGGCGCCGATCTCCACCAGGTCGAGGGCCTGGATGTTCATGGGCAGCCCGCTGCCCGGCGCGTTGTTGACCCGGTGCAGCTCGAAGGTGCTGGTGGTGAAGGGGCGGCCCTTCTCGATGAGCGCCAGCTTGGCGGTGGTGCCGCCCATGTCGAACGCGATCAGGTCGCGATAGCCGGTCAGCTCGCCGTAGGCGGCGGCCATGAGCGCGCCGGCCGCCGGCCCGGACTCGATCATCCGCACCGGATAGCGCTCCATGGCCTCGGCGGTGGCGATGCCGCCCGAGGACTGCATGACGAAGAGCCGGCCCCGGTACCCGCGCCCGGCCAGCGCCGCCGCCAGCCCCCGCAGGTAGGCGCGCACCGCCGTCATCACGTAGGCGTTGACGACGACCGTGGAGGTGCGCTCGTACTCCCGGAACGTCGGCGACACCTCGTGCGACAGCGTCACCGTCATCTCCGGCGCCTCCTCGGCCGCCAGCTCGGCCACCCGCTTCTCGTGGGCCGGATTGAGGTAGGCGTGGAGCAGGCAGACGGCCAGCGTGGTCACCCCGCGGGCGCGGAGCGCCCGCAGGGCCCGGCGGGCGTCGGCCTCGTCGAGCGGGGTGCGGACGGTCCCGTCGGCCAGCACGCGCTCCGTGACCTCGGCGATGAGCCGCCGGGGGATGAGCGGAGGCGGCTTCTCGATCTGCAGGTCGTACACCTGGTAGCGCTTCTGGCGGCCGATGATCAGCACGTCGCGGAACCCGCGGGTGGTGAGGAGTCCCACCCCCCGGGCCTTGCGCTCGATGACGATGTTGGAGCCGAGGGTGGTGCCGTGGACGACCTGCCCCACCTCGTCCCACCGGACGCCGGCGGCGGCGACCAGCGCGTCCAGGCCGGCCAGGCAGGCCTCGGAGGGATCCGGGTAGGTGGTGAGCCGCTTGGCGGTGGTCAGCTCCCCGGTGGGCGCCTGCAGCACGAAGTCCGTGAAGGTGCCGCCCACGTCGAAGCCGATGCGGTGGGACATGTCCCGAGCGGCGCGGTCAGCTGCGGCGGTCGGCCCGGGACAGGACCATCCGGTAGGGATAGCGGCGGCTCGACTGGTACGTCACCGCGTGCTCGACCGGCTCGCCGCTGGCGGCCACCCAGGTGCGCTCGAACAGCAGCAGCGGCGTGCGGGGCCTGACCCCCAGCAGCTCGGCGACGTGCCGCGGCGCCAGCGCCGCCTCGGTCACCTGCTCGAGGAACTTGATCGGCGTGCCCAGGTGGCGCTCGATGGCCCCGATCATCGAGGTCTTGGACAGGTCCTCGTCGCTCACCGCGCGCCCGATGCGCTCGGGCAGCCACGCCGTCACGTGCTGGAAGGCGCCCGCCTCGGCGTGCCGCACGCCGACGACGCGGTAGGCGCTGGAGCCGGGCGGCAGGCGGAGGGCCTGGGCGATGTTCGCCGGCATCACGACCACGTCCCGGCTCACCAGCTTGAACCACGTCTCCTCGCCCAGCGCCAGCATGTCGTCGATGGTGCCGATCACCCGCAGCTTGCGGTCGCCGCCCGGGGTGGGGGTCGAGAAGGTGCCCCGTCCGGCGTGCCGGTAGAGGAGGCCCTCCTGCACCAGCACGTCGAGGGCCTGCCGGATGGTCGGGCGGCTGACCTGGTAGATGGCGCACAGCTGGTGCTCGGACGGGATGCGTTCGCCCTCGCCGCGCAGCTCCCGCCGGAGGGCGTCGGCGATCTGGAGGTACCGGGCGACGCCGGGACGGTATTCCACGGTCACCCCCGCGGGGAAATTGTCCTGACATTTACCACCGGCCTCCCTCGCCGTCAAATCCGGGCCGCGGGTGGGGCTCAGGAGCGCGGGCGGCGGGCCGGCTCGGGCGGGGCCACCACCCGGGCTCGCATGCGCCGGACCAGATCCTCGTAGGACGAGGTGCGGATGATCCGGTTGAACTGGCTGCGGTAGTTGGAGACCAGGCTGACGCCCTCGATGACGACGTCGTAGACCTCCCAGCGGTCGCCGTCCTGCTGCATCCGGTACTCGATCGGCACCTCGGCGCCCTGCGCGGTCACGATCTTCGAGCGCACCACCGCCCGGTCGCCCTCGATCGTCTCGCCGACGTAGGTGATCGGCTCGCCCCGGTACTGCTCGATCCGCGACACGTAGGCGTCCTCCAGCAGGTCCGTGAACAGGGCCACGAACTCCTCGCGCTGGGCGGGCGTCAGCGTGCGCCAGTGCGGGCCCAGGGTCCGCCGGGCCATCTCGGTGAAGTCGAAGATCTCGCTGGCGATGGCCCGGATGCGGGCCCGGGTCTCCGGCCCGCCGGCCTGCACGGCCTTCAGGACCCGATCCACCCGCTGGCGCAGCTGGTCGGTCGGCGGGCCGGCCAGGACCGGCGCGGCGCCGAGCAGGGCGGCGGCCACGGCGGCGGCGGCCAGGATCCGGCGCCCGCCACCGGCCGCCGACAGGAGCTTGAGCGTCGTGTTCACGGTGACCCTCCTCCTGGGCTCGTTTCTGCAATCGCGGAGCCACGACGTGGGCGGGGCGCCGGCTGGAGGACTTGCACGGCGGAGAGCGGCTTTCCCGCCGCCCGGCCCCGGGGCACCGGGCCGCGGCCGCCCACCGCGCCCTCAGTCCCCGGCGCGAACGGTGAGGACGGGGCAGGCCGCCAGGCGCACCACGCGGTCGGCGACACTGC
>JBBIIW010000398.1:0-3400 GCA_037446305.1 Candidatus Rokuibacteriota bacterium | reverse complement strand
GGCCAGGACGGGGCGGGTGTCGTCGGGCGCGGCGGCGAACACAACCTGACTGATCGCTTCCTTCAAGACCGAGGCGGGCATGGGCCCGATCCGAACCCTCCAGGTGGCGCCGAACGCACGCGTGCTCGGCGCCGACGCCCCAGAGACCGAGCCCGCGCAGCGCCGCCCTGACCTCGTCACGGGCAGCACCCGTCCCGCCCCGGACGGCGCCGCCGGAGCCGCCGGCCGCCCGCCGCAGGAGCCCGGAGCCCGCCCGTTCCAGCACGCGGTCGAGCGCGGCCGGCTCGGCCCTGGCGAGCGTGCCGTCGCCGAGCAGCACGCCCAGCAGCCAGGGGTCGAGCGGGAGCGGATCGCGGTGGCCGTACTCTCCGGCCGGCACGTCGATCCACAGCCCCTGCCGGTAGTGCCTGACCTGCAGGAGCTGCCGCACCTGGTCCGTCGTGAGGGTCCGGGGCGCGGGCCAGCCCCGGTGGTGCACCCGCCACAGATGCTCGCCGGTGCACTCCGTGGCGCGCCCGTCCGAGAACGTCACCCGGTACGTCTGGCGGCGTCCCTGGGGGAAGATGCCGCTGACCAGCGAGCGGCGCCCGTCGACCGACGCCAGCTCGTCGCCCAGCCGCAGATCCCCCATGCGCTTCCAGCCGCCGGCGGTGCGCACCCGGGCGTCGAGCGGCTGCGCCTTGCCCATGCTCGGGCGGCCCGCGATGATGATGAAGTCGGCCGGCTGGAGCCCCGACGTCTCCAGGTCCAGCCGCTCGAAGCCGGTGGCCACGCCGGTGACGTGCTCCTTCCGCTCGTAGAGCCGCTCGATGTACTCGAAGGTGTTCTTGAGGATCTTGCCCACCGGCAGCGCGCTGCCCTCCAGGCGGCGCTCGGCCAGCCCGAAGATGCGCCGCTCGGCGTCGTCCACCAGGCTCTGGACGTCCTCCTTGGCCTCGAAGGCCTGGGCGATGATCTGGGTCGAGGTCTGGATGAGCTCGCGCAGCACCGCCATGTCGCGGACGATGCCCGCGTAGGCGCTCAGGTGGGCAGCGATGGAGGCGTGCTCGACCAGCAGGGCCAGCGCGGCCGGACCGCCCACGGCCTCCAGCGTCCCGCCGCGGCGCAGCTCCTCGCTGAGCGTGATGAGGTCCACGGGCTCGCCGCGGTCGAAGAGCCGCAGCATGGTCTCGTAGATGGTGCGGTGGGCGTCGGTGTAGAAGTCGGTGGGCCTGAGGACCTCGATGACCCGGGGCAGCGTCTCGCGGCCCTCCAGGAGGACGGCGCCGAGGACCGCGCGCTCGGCATCGAGGTTGTGCGGGGGGATGCGGGCCGGCACCTCGAGCGGGCTCACGACGAGGCCTCTCCGGCGATGGCGTGCATGCCGCCCGATCATCGGCGCCCGGCGGCGCCGCGGTCAACGAAATTCCGCCGGCACCACCCCGCCGGTGCACAAGACGTGGACAGGCGGTGGACGGCGCGGGGACTCGTGGTGGACGACGGGGCCGTCAGTCGCGGACGACGACGACCCGCAGCTGCGCGGTGACCTCCGGATGCAGGCGGATGGGCACGGTGGTCTCTCCCAGCGCCTTGATCGGCTCGTCGAGCAGGACGCGGCGGCGCTCCACGGTGACGCCGCTGGCCGCCAGGAACTCGACGATGTCCTGGGCCGTCACCGAGCCGAAGAGCTTGCCCTCCTCGGAGGCCTGCCGGCGCTCCTCGCACACCAGGCTCTCGATCCGCGCCCGCAGCGCCTCGGCATCGGCCTTCACCCGGCTGGCCTTGGCCTCCTGCTGCCGCTTGATGTGCTGCAGGTTCTGGAGGTTGCCGGCGGTGGCGCTGAGCGCCAGCTTGCGGGGAATGAGGTAGTTGCGGGCGTAGCCGTCGGACACCTCCCGGACCTCGCCCCGCCGCCCCACCTTCGGCACATCGTCCAGCAGGATGATCTTCATGGGAGCCTCAGTCGGTCACGACGTACGGCAGCAGGGCCACGGTCCGCGCGCGCTTGACGGCGTGGGTGAGCTGCCGCTGGTGCCGCGCGCAGCTGCCGGAGATCCGGCGCGGGATGATCTTGCCGCGCTCGGTGATGAAGTTCTTCAGCCGACGCACGTCCTTGTAGTCGACGAGGTCGAGCCGGTCCGCGCAGAACTTGCAGATCTTCCGCCGGCCGAACCGGCGGCGCTTGACGGGCTTGGCTGGTGTCGGAATCGCTGCTCCTCCCTCTTCCGGTCAGAACGGAACGTCGTCGTCGGGCGCCGCCGCCTCCTCGGCGAACGCCGGCGCTGGCGCCGACACGGCGGCCGCCGGCGCGCCCTTGGTCCGGCTCATGAACTGCACACGCTCGGCCACCACCTCGGTCACGGTGCGCTTCTGGCCGTCCTTGCCCTCCCAGTCGCGCGTCTGCAGGCGGCCCTCCACGAAGATCTGGCTGCCCTTGTCGAGGTACTCGCCGCAGCTCTCGGCCTGCTTGCCCCAGACCACGACGGTGAGAAAGCACGTCTCCTCCCGCCGGTCGCCGCCCTGCGTGGTGTAGTTGCGGTTCACGGCCAGGCGGAGGTCGGCCACGGCCGTACCGCTGGGCGTGTAGCGCAGCTCGGGAGCGCGGGTCAGGTTGCCGATGAGCAGGACCTTGTTGAGGCTGGCCATTTACCCGACCTCCTCCAGGACCTCGGGCGACGGCGGGGTCTCGGGCTGCTCGGGCGGGCGCGGCTTGGCGGCGCGCGCCTTCTTGCGGATCGGCACGCGGGTCGAGAGGAAGCGCAGCACGTTCTCGTTCAGGCGCAGCTGCCGCTCGAACTCCTTGACCATGGCGGGCTCGGCCTTGACCTCGAACACCGCGTACGTCCCTTCCCGCTGCTTGCGGATGTCGTAGGCCAGCCGCCGCTTACCCCAGTTGTCGATCTTGATGACCTCGGCGCCGAGCCCCCTGAGCTGCTCGCCGAGCTGCTCGAGGAGCGCCGGGACTTCCTCGTCGGCGGGCCGGGGGTCGATGATCACGAGAATCTCGTAAGGCCGCAGAATCTCACCTCCTCGAGCCTTCGAAAACGCCTAAGGCTAGCAGACATCCTCCGACCCGGCAAGGTCAAGGCCTGAAAAACGATACGGCCCGGGCCGGTGTCCCGACCCGGGCCGCGTCGTCCCATCAGCACCGCCGCCCCGCTCGCGCGCCGGCCTCGCCGGCGCCATCCTGGCGGCAGGCTCCGGCAGGGGGGCGAGGCCCCCCGCCGGGGATCAATACATGTCGCCGTGCGGCATCGGCGGCGTCTTCTTCTCCTCCTCGGGGATGTCGGTGACGAGCGCCTCGGTGGTCAGCAGCAGCGAGGCGATGGACGCCGCGTTCTGCAGCGCCACCCGCTCCACCTTCGTGGGGTCGATGATCCCGGCCTGGAACATGTCCACGTACTGCATGGTCTCGGCGTCG
>JBBIIW010000397.1:0-3409 GCA_037446305.1 Candidatus Rokuibacteriota bacterium | reverse complement strand
GAAGTGCGCGGCGAAGGCCGCCAGGGGGTCGGCGCCGCGCTGGAAGATGAGGTCCTCGGCCAGGCGCCGCTCCTCGGCCGGGATCGAGGGATAGCGCTCCAGGCGCTCGGTGTTGACGATGGCGTAGTCCAGGCCGGCCTTCGTGCAGTGGTAGAGGAAGACGGCGTTGAGCACCTCGCGGCCGGCCGGCGGCAGGCCGAAGGAGACGTTGGAGATGCCGAGGATCGTCCGGCATTCCGGGAAGCGCGCCTTGATGAGCCGCACGCCCTCGATGGTCTCGAGCGCCGAGCCCGCGTAGTGCCGGTCGCCGGTGCCGACCGGGAAGACGAGCGGGTCGAAGATGAGGTCCCGGGCCGGCACGCCGTAGGTGCCGGTCAGCAGCGCGAAGGCCCGCTCGGCGATGGCCAGCTTGCGTCCGGCCGTCACCGCCATCCCCTGCTGCTTGTCCTCGTCGATGCAGCCCACCACCACCGCCGCCCCGTACCGCCTGAGCAGGGGCGTGACCTTCTGGAAGCGCTCCTCGCCGTCCTCCAGGTTGATCGAGTTCACGATGGCCTTGCCCTGGCAGTGCCGCAGGGCCAGCTCGATCACGGCGGCGTCGGTGGAGTCGATCATGAGCGGCACCTTCACCTTGCGGGTGAGGGTGGCCAGGAAGGCGTCCATGTCGGCCTGCTCGTCCCGGTCGGGGTCGGCCAGGCAGACGTCCAGCACCTGGGCGCCGCCGCGCACCTGGGCCCGCCCGATCTCGGCCGCCTCCTCCAGCTGTCCGGCCGCGATCAGCTCCTTGAAGCGCCGCGAGCCGATGACGTTCGTGCGCTCGCCCACGAAGATGGGCCGGGTGTCCTCGGTCGGGTAGAGCACCTCCAGGCCGCTCACGGCCTGCGGCTCGCGCGCCGCCGGCCGGCGGGGGGGCCGGCCGGCCACCAGCGCGCGCAGGGCTCGGATGTGGGCCGGCGTGGTCCCGCAGCAGCCGCCCACCGCGTTGACCCAGCCCTCCTCCACGAACCGGCGCATCTTGAAGGCCAGGCTCTGGGGCGTCTCGCCGTACTGGCCCCGGTCGTCCGGGAGGCCGGCATTGGGGTAGACGGTGACGAAGCAGGTGGCGAGCTGGGCCAGCGTCCGCAGGTGGTCGGTCATGAACTCGGGCCCGGTGGCGCAGTTGAGCCCGATGGACAAAAGCCCCAGGTGCTGCAGCGACACGTAGAGCGCCTCCACCCCCTGACCGGCCAGCATGGTGCCCATCGGCTCGATGGTGGCGCTGACCATCAGTGGTCGCTCGATGCCCAGGGCGCGCATCGCCTCCCGCACGCCGAGGGCGGCCGCCTTGAGGTTCAGCGTGTCCTGCTGCGTCTCCAGCAGCAGCGCGTCCACCCCCCCCTCGAGCAGCCCCGCCGCCTGCACGGCGTAGGCCCGGCGGACCTCCTCGAACGTCACGTTGCGGGTCAGGCTGATGGAGCGGGTCCCGGGGCCCATGGCGCCCACCACGAAGCGGTCGCCGGCCGCCTCCCGGGCCAGACGGGCGGCGGCCCGGGCGATCTCGGCCGCCCGGTCGGCCAGGCCGTACTCCGCCAGCACGTAGGGAGCGCAGCCGAAGGTGTTGGTGGAGATGACGTCGGCGCCGGCCTCGACGTAGGCCCGGTGGATGCCGCGGACCACGTCGGGCCGGGTGAGGTTCAGGTGCTCGTTGCAGCCCTCGTAGGCGGGCCCGCCGAAGTCGGCGGCGCCGAGCCCGGCGGCCTGCAGCATCGTCCCCATCGCCCCGTCGAGCACGAGGATCCGTTCGTCCAGCGCCTGACGGAGCCGGTCCATGGATGTATAGTAGCGCACGTGATCTCGCCGGACCTGTCCCTCCAGGGCGTGCGCGTGCTCGATCTGTCCCGGGTGCTGGCCGGGCCGTTCTGCGGGATGCTGCTGGCCGACCTCGGCGCCGACGTGATCAAGGTCGAGGACACCGGGACCGGCGACGAGTCGCGGACCTGGCCGCCGCACCTGGACGGGGAGTCGGCCGCCTTCCTGGTCATCAACCGCAACAAGCGCGCGCTGGCGCTCGACCTCAAGCAGCCCGAGGGCGTGGAGGTGCTGGGCCGGCTGGCCGAGGCCAGCGACGTGCTGATCGAGAACTTCCGCACCGGCGCCATGGAGGCCTTCGGGCTGGGCTACGAGCGCCTGGCCGAGCGCAACCCGCGGCTGATCTACTGCTCGATCTCGGCCTTCGGCCGCACCGGCCCCCGCCGGGACGGCGCCGGCTACGAGGCGCTGATGCAGGCCTTCAGCGGGATCATGTCCATCACCGGGGAGCCGGACGGCCCGCCCGTCCGCTGCGGCGTCTCCTTCCTGGACCTCACCACCGGCATCCTGTGCGCGTTCGGCATCGTCAACGCGCTGCTCTGGCGCGAGCGCACGGGGCTGGGCCAGCGCGTGGACGGCTCGCTGCTGGAGACGGCGGTGGGGCTCCTCAACTACCACGCCGAGGGCTACCTGCTCACCGGCGCCGTGCCGCGCGCGCTCGGCTCCTCGCACCCCTCGCTGTCGCCCTACCGGAACTTCCGGTGCCGCGACGGCCAGTGGGTGTTCATCGCCGGCGCCAACGACCGGTTCTGGCAGCGGCTGGCGGCCGCCCTCGGCCTGGACTGGATGGCCGCCGACCCTCGGTTCGCCGCCAACGTGGACCGCGTCCAGCACCGGCGGGAGCTGGAAGCCCACCTGGAGGAGGCCATCGCCCGGCACGACCGCGAGCCCCTGCTGGCCCGGCTGGCCGAGGCCGGCGTGCCCGCCACGCCGGTCAACACGGTGGACCAGGTGATGCGCGATCCGCAGACGGCCGCCCGCGGGATCGTGGAGCGGGTGGTCCACCCGCGCCTGGGCGAGATCCCCGTGATCGGCACCCCGGTGAAGTTCTCCCGGCTGCGCCCCGGCGTGCGGTCGGCGGCCCCCCTGCAGGGCCAGCATACCGACGAGATCCTGGCCGAGCACGGCTACTCGCCGGAGGCCATCGCGGCCCTGCGCAGCAAGAAGGTCGTCGTATGATTCGCGGCGCCCTGGTCTGGCTCGTGGTCCTGGCGGCCCTGGCCGCCGGCGGGGCCCCGGCCGGGGCCCAGCTCTACCGGTGGGTGGACCGCGACGGTGTGACGCGCTACACCAACGACCTCAGCACCGTGCCGCCCGCGCTGCGGGCGCGGGTGCAGGACATCGGCAGCCCGCGGCCGCGCGCGTACTGGGCAATCGTCACCCCTTCACGCTCGGCCGCACGAACGTGCGCCGCCCACCGATCCCGATCCGCCTTCCGCTTCACCTCGCGCCCCTCGTCCATTCACCGAGCGCGCATCGTTGACCTGCCCGGGAATTTCGGACCAATGATTTCTGGGAAGATGGCTCTTCGACGACGAGGAGTCCATGAGAAAGAGCCGAT
>JBBIIW010000396.1:0-3430 GCA_037446305.1 Candidatus Rokuibacteriota bacterium | reverse complement strand
ACCGGCGCGGGTACGCGGGGGCCGCCACCCGGCCGAGGTCCTGGAGGCCATCCGGTCGCAGCGGGCGGGGGCGTCGCGCGGCTGACCCGCCTCGACCGGCTCGGAGCGTCTCGGGCGCGATGGCGCCCCGCTCGACGCCATCGGTGCGTCGCTCCCGTGTCAGGCGCCCCCGTTGCCGCCCGCGAGCATCCACCGGTACGCCGGCCAGCAGGCGACATCCTCGGGCGGCTCGGCGGGCGTGCGATCTCGGGTGAGCGCCAGCAGCCACCGACGCGCCTTCGGCCAGCGCCGTCCCGCGCTCCGGAGCGCGCGGATCTCCCGCGCGGCGGTCTCGGGGTCGGTCGCGTCGGCACAGACCTGGATCAGGTGTTCCCCGCCGTCGGGCGCGCGGGCGAAGAAATCGACCTCGTGGCCTTCCGGGGTGCGCACGTAGGTGACCTCGCACCGCCGCCGCTCCAGCTCGACCAGCACCATGCTCTCGAGCGCGTGGCCCAGGTTCGCCCGCCCGGTGCGATCGAACAGGGGGATGAGCCCGGAGTCCACCGGATACATCTTGCGCGGGTTGACCATGCGCTGGCGCTCCGAATCGGCTTCCATCCACACGGGGCGGACCAGGAAGCAGTCGTCGAGGTAGCCCAGGAGCTGGTGCAGCGTGTCCCGCGAGACCGCGATGCCCTGGCTCTTTAGCGCGCGGTGGAACTTCTCGACGCTGAAAAGGCCTCCCGCGTTGGCCAGCAGGTGCCGGACCAGCCACCGCAGGGCCGCGACGTTGGTCACCTGGTGCCGCTCGACCACGTCGCGGAGGATCGCCACGTCCACGTAGTCGCGCAGCAGCTGTCGCCGCGACGCCGGATCGAGCCCCTGCGCCTCGGGAAAGCCGCCGACCTCGATCCAGGCCAGGAAGGCGTGCTCGAGCCGGCTGCGCTCGGCGCCGACGA
Organism: Candidatus Rokuibacteriota bacterium; assembly: GCA_037446305.1. Taxonomy (GTDB): domain Bacteria; phylum Methylomirabilota; class Methylomirabilia; order Rokubacteriales; family CSP1-6; genus JBBIIW01. The sequence continues at coordinate 2,492 of JBBIIW010000396.1, read as the reverse complement.
CCCGTTCGGGATCGCTCGGCACCGGGTATCCCTGGTGGGCCAGGGCCTCGGCGAAGCTGAAGGGGTAGAGGACCACCGACCAGGCGCGGCCCCGCAGCGCCGTGCCGACCTCCCGCGAGAGCAGCCTGGCCGAGGAGCCGGTCACGACCACGTCGGCACCGCCGGTGTCGATCAGCCGCCTCACGAAGCGCTCCCAGCCGGGCACGACCTGGATCTCGTCGAAGCACCAGAGCACGGTGCCGAGCCTGGCCGCGTCGGGCACGCGGCGTCCGTACTCCTCCAGCAGGAAGCCGAGCTGGGTTCCCTGCAGGCCCGCCAGGCGCTCGTCCTCGAAGTTCACGTAGGGCACCAGCACGCGCGCGGCGCCCGCTGCCAGCCGCTCGCGCCGCATCTGGTGAACGAAGGTCGTCTTGCCGGCCCGGCGTACCCCGAGGAGGGAGGTGACCTTGCCGGGCAGGCGTACCGTCCCCTGAACGCGACGCGGGGTCGCCTCGGGCACCGGACCCTCGAGGGAGGCCGCCAGCGCCTCCGCCAGGGCGTCGCGAACCGGGCCCCCAGGGGCAGGCATGTATTTCTCCTCCTTCAAAGGAGAAAATACCAGCCTCTTCTCCTTCTGCCAAGGAGAATTGTGGGTGGAACCCTCCCCGCGCGAAGGAGCGCTACCGGGCCCTGCTCCAGCGCTCGACCGGCTGGAGGAGGAACGTCTCGAGCGGAATGCCCCCGCTGCCCACCAGCAGCGTGCGCTGGGGCTTGAAGACCTGGACGAAGGCGTCCATCCCGGCAAGCGTCTCGCGGCGCCGTCCGGTCTTGACCTCGATCGCCGTCAGCGTCCGGCCGGCCTTGACGACGAAGTCCACCTCGCGCTGGCGCTCCCGCCAGTAGAACACCTCGCCACTGCCGGTCATCGCGGCGTTCGCCAGGTGCGCACCCACCGCCGATTCCGCCAGGCGGCCCCAGGCCTCGCGGTCCGCGCGCGCTTCGTCGAACGCGAGGCCCCACTGCGCGGTCAGCAGGGCCGTGTTCAGGACCTGGAGCTTCGGGCTGGACCCGCGGGTGCGGACCGCCTGGCCGGCGTACTTGGGCAGGCCCGTGAGCATCCCCGCCGCGGCCAGCAGTTCCAGGTAGTGGGCGAGCGTCACGGTGTTGCCGGCATCCTGGAGCTGACCGAGCATCCTGGTGTAAGAGAGCACCTGGCCGCTGTAGCGGCAGCCGAGCTCGAAGAGCCGCCGCAGCAGCGCCGGCTTGTCCACCCGCGTCAGCAGGAGCACGTCGCGGGCGATGGTGGTTTCGATCAGGGCATCGCGGACGTAGCGCGCCCATCGGTCTTGATCGCCGATGAGCGGGGCCGCCCCCGGGTAGCCTCCGAAGAACAGGAACTGCTCGAGCGTGAACCCGAAGGCGGCGCGCATCTCGGCCAGCGTCCAGTGCGGCAGCGGCAGGACCTCGAAGCGCCCCATCAGGCTCTCCGAGAGACCGCGCTGGACGAGGAGCGGCGCCGAGCCGAGGAGGACGACCTTCAGCGGCCGCCTGGCCCGCGTGTCCTCGTCCCACAGCCGCTTGACGGATTCGGCCCAGCCCGTCGCTTTCTGGACCTCGTCCAGCACCAGGATGGCCCCGTGCGGGCCGAGGGCGAACCGCGCCGCCTCCCACTGCTCGGCGACCCACTGCTGGCCCCGCAGGGTCGGCTCGTCAGCGCTGGCGAAGACGACCGGGACCCCGGCCCGCGCGGTCACCTGCTCGACCAGCGTGGTCTTCCCCACCTGCCGCGGGCCGGCGACCACCTGGATGAGGCGCCGCGGCTCGGCCAGGCGCCGGGCGAGCGTCCGGGCCTGGGGCCGTTCGTAAGTTGGCAAATTGCTCAAGGCTCTGAGTATTTTTACTCACAATCATGAGCACGGCAAGAGGGGGGGCAGGCGGACGCTGGCGTCCGCAGCGGGAGTCCCCCCGGGGGCATGTCCCTGTGACCGAGGCTGTCACGCATCGGCGATCTCATCGGGCACGGAGGAACGCACAGTGCCAAACCATGATGCCGCCCCGTTCGCCTGGATCTGCTCCGGCTGCGGCGCCGACGTCGACGCCCCGGACCGGATCTTCGAGTCGGGTCACCCGGTCCTCGTCCCGCACGCGGACTACCTGCTGGTGGAGCTCCGGTGCCTGACGTGCGGGCAGGCGAGCGACGCCGCCGTCTGGATCGTGGACCACGCGGCGTTCGCCCGCGACACCGCGGAAGGCGACGTCGGCATCGAGCCGCTCGCGGATGGGGCGCTCCTGGCCCGCTACCGCGCTCTGGTCGAGGAGAGCCGGGCGCGCTGGGAGGAAGCGGCGGGACGCGAGCTGCGGTCGGTGGAGCCCGACTACCCGGACGTCGACCTGGAGTTCACGACCTCGCGGGCCATCGCGATTCCGGCCCGCCTCCTGGCCGAGGCCCGGGGGTGGCGGAAGGCGGTCGCGCAGGACGGGGGCGCGCTCGAGATGCCCGCCGGCACGCTCCG
>JBBIIW010000395.1:0-3431 GCA_037446305.1 Candidatus Rokuibacteriota bacterium | reverse complement strand
CGACGCGCCCGTCCCCTGGCGGGAGCTGCCCGACCTGGTCCGTCACGCGGACATCGTCGTCGAGGCCTCCACGCGCGCGCACCTGGAGGCGCTGGCGCCGGCCGTGCTGGCCGCCGGCCGCGACCTGGTGGTCCTCTCCGGCGGCACCCTGCTCGACCACCCCGAGTGGATCCGCGAGGCCGAGGCCCGCGGCTGTCGCATCCACGTCCCCTCGGGGGCCATCGCCGGCCTGGACGGCGTCAAGGGGGCCTGCGTGGGCGCGGTGAGCGCCGTGACCATGGAGACGCGCAAGCCGCCGCGCGGGCTGGCCGGCGCGCCGTGGATCGCGCAGCAGAAGATCGATCTGGACGCGATCCGCGAGGAGACCCTGATCTTCGAGGGGCCGGCCACCGAGGCCTGCCGGGGATTTCCGGCCAACGTCAACGTGCTGGCCGCGCTGGCCCTGGCCGGCATCGGCCCCGAGCGGACGCGGGCGCGGATCTACGCCGTGCCCGGCCTCACCACCAACCGCCACCGGATCCGGGTCGAGGGCGAGTTCGGCCGCCTGCAGATCGAGGTGGAGAACGTGCCCAGCGAGAACCCCCGCACCGGCCGCCTCTCGGCGCTCTCGGCGATCGCCCTGCTCCGCGGCCTGGGCGCGACCCTGCGCGTCGGCACCTAGCGTCGCCGGGCGCCTCGGCGGCCCGGCGCTCAGTGCCCCAGCGCGGCCTCCAGGTAGCGCTCGGCCTCCAGGGCGGCCATGCAGCCGCTGCCCGCCGCCGTGACGGCCTGGCGATACGTGAAGTCCTGGACGTCCCCGGCGGCGAAGACGCCGGGGACGGAAGTCTGCGTGGTGCCCGGCGTCACCTTGATGTACTCGTTGGGCAGCAGCTCCACCTGGCCGCGGAACAGCGCCGTGTTCGGCTGGTGGCCGATGGCCACGAACAGGCCGTCCACCGGCCGCTCGGTGACGGCGCCGGTCCTGACGTCGCGCAGGCGCACGCCGGTCACCTTGCCCTGCGCGGGATCGAGGATGTCCTCGACGGTCGAGTTCCAGATGAACTCGATCTTCGGGTTCTTGAAGGCGCGCTCCTGCATGATCTTGGAGGCGCGCAGGGTGTCGCGCCGGTGGACGACGGCCACCGAGCGACCCAGCCGCGACAGGTAGAGCGCCTCCTCCATGGCCGAGTCGCCGCCGCCGACGACCATGATGTCCTGGTCCTTGAAGAAGAACCCGTCGCAGGTGGCGCAGGTGGAGACCCCGCGCCCCATGAGCGTCCTCTCGGCCTCGAGCCCCAGCAGCTTGGCCGACGCCCCGGTGGCGATGATGACGGTGTGAGCCTCGTGGGCGGCGTCGCCGGTCCAGACCCGCAGGGGCCGGGTCGTGAAATCCACCCGCGTGGCGTCCTCGGCGAGCATCTCGGTGCCGAAGCGCTCGGCCTGCTTGCGGAAGGTCTCCATCAGCTCGGGCCCCATGATGCCGTCCACGAAGCCCGGGTAGTTCTCGACCAGGGTGGTGAGCATGAGCTGGCCGCCGCTCTGCACGCCGGTGATCAGGAGCGGGGCCAGGTTGGCCCGCGCCGCGTAGATGGCCGCGGTGTACCCGGCCGGTCCCGATCCGATGATGATGACCTTTCGCGTCGCCGTCATGACCTGTCGCCCCCCTCGGTTCTTAGATGCCGGTTTCGGACGCGCGGGTGCGGTCAGAGGTCCAGGAGGGCCCGCAGCTCCTCGAGATCGCGGATCTCCACGTCGGGGGCCGGGACCCCCGGCGGCAGCGGCGCCCGGTCGGGGTTGATCCAGGCCGTCCGCATGCCGACCCGGTGAGCGCCGTCCACGTCGATGTCGGCCCGGTCGCCGACGAACAGCGCCTGGCCGGGGACGACCCCCACCCGCCGCAGCGCCTCCTGGAAGATGACGGGCGCGGGCTTGCGCCAGCCGACCTGGTCCGAGACGACGATGGCGTCGAAGAGGTGGGCCACGCCGGCCTCCTCCAGGATGCCGAGCGCGGTCGGCGAGTAGTCGAAGTTCGAGACGACGGCCAGCCGGTACCGGCCGGCCAGGTCGGCCAGCAGCGGGCCGTGGTGGGCGGGGAACTCGGCCGCCTTGCTGAGCTCCCGGCGGTGCGTCTCGAGCAGGGCGTGGCGCAGGCCGGGCGGACAGCCGGCCGGGTCGAGCGCCAGGCACCGGAACAGGCCGTCGAAGCGCTCCGGGGCCGTCACCTCCCGGTGCGCGACGGCGCGCTGCCGCTCCGCCTCCTGCCAGCTCTCGATGAGTGCGCGGTAGAAGGCCTCCAGCGTGACGGCGGGCGCCCACGTCCGGAGCAGCGGGTGCAGGTGCCCGGCCGTCGTGCGGACGGTCCGGCCCCCGATCTCGACCGGCGGCAGCCGGTCGCGGTGGAACCGGACCAGCGTGTCGAACAGGTCGAACAGCACCGCGCGCACGCCGCGCAGGTCAGAGGGGCTTGCGGGCGGCATAGCCCTCGTCCAGTCCGTGCCAGAAGCCGACCGCCGGCTCGCCGTACTTCCAGCACAGGTTCACCACCCGGCCCTCGCGCAGATGGGGGAAGTCCACCAGCCCCAGCTCGAGGTCCTTGGTGACGCCGCCCAGCCCCGCGATCCGGGCCAGGCCGGCCTCCAGGCGCGCCGTCAGCGCCTCCAGCCGCTGTCGCCGGCTGCGCCAGCGCTCCCCGTCCACCAGCGCGCCGCCGGCCAGGGCGACGCGGGCCTGCTCGGCCCTGACCTCCTCGCGCACGCGCGCGGCCTCCCGGTGGGCGGCCTGCAGGTCCGCCACGATCTCGCTCAGGGCCGGAATCAGCGCGTTCACCTCGGCCGGCGTGAAGTAGCGCTCACCCACGGAGGGGCGTCTCCACGAACACGGCGTGCACCTCGCGCGGGCCGTGCACGCCGCGGGTCAGGGTCAGCTCGATGTCGGCCGTGCGGCTGGGGCCGGTGATGAAGTGGATGGCGGCGCCGCGCCCGGGATCGGCCGGGCCCCGGTGCCAGGCCTCGAGGATGACGCCGACCTGCTCCAGCGACTCGACGAGGGCGTGCCGGTCGAAGACCGCCACGTGGTAGGGCGGCAGCAGCGCCGTCGAGCGCGGCCGGCCGGGGCCCGAGACCAGGACCAGGGTGCCGGTCTCCGCGATGGCGAGGTCCGCTCCCGTCAGCCCGAACTCGCAGGCGGCCACGGCCTCGCGCAGCCGGCGGCGCTCCCCGTCCTCGACGTCCCGGTCCGGCATCCCGAGCGGCTCGAGGCCCTGCGCGGTCAGGGCGCCGGTCAGGTCGGCGCCGAGGACCGCCGGGTGCCAGGTGACGATGCGCCGGGCCGCGCGGGCCCGGGCCAGGTCGCCCACCACGGGGGCCACGTCGGCGACGGTGCGGACCCGATGCAGCACCCCGCCCACCCGCTCCAGCTCGCGCCCGAACCGCTCGACGGCCTCCGGCCACCGC
>JBBIIW010000394.1:0-3438 GCA_037446305.1 Candidatus Rokuibacteriota bacterium | reverse complement strand
TCGCCCGCTCGAAGGCGGCCACCACCGGGCCCTGGGCCAGGCCGCCGCCCTGCACCACCCGGGCCACGGCCTCGGCGTCCGCCTCGGTGGTGGTCGGCCGCGAGTGCGGGATCACACCTCGAGGAGCAGGCGGAGGGACTGGAACGCCTCCGCGTACTTCACGCGCGCCTGGATGCCCCGGAAGTTGGCGCAGGACACGGCCAGCTCCAGGATCGTCAGGTCCTCGATGTTGGTCTTCGTCACCTGCGAGCGGTGCGCTTCCAGGCAGGCCAGCTTCCGGTCCAGGACCTTCTCGATGTTCGTGTAGCAGTTCGGCGTGAAGTGCTGGGTGGACGGGACCTCGAAGAACAGGAAGTTCGGCACATAGCGCGTCGCCGACAGCGTGGCCTGGGCCAGGTTGCGGTGGTCCTGGTGCGTGTCGTCGGGGTGGTTGACGAAGATCATGGCCGGGCCCACCTCGCGGATGACCGACTCCAGCCGCACGATCAGCTCCCGGTTGTAGGGCACCTCGGTGTCCGCGTAGCCGCCCCAGAACACCTGGCGGGCGCCGATGACCTCGCTGGCGTCGTGCTGCTCCCGGCGGCGCACGGCCGGGTCCCCTCCCAGCCCGCCGTCCGAGGCCACGAACAGGAACACGTGGTGGCCGCGCTGGGCGTAGAGGGTCAGCGTGCCGCCGCAGCCGTACTCGATGTCGTCGGGGTGGGCGCCGATGGCCAGGACGTTCATCGCACAAGCTGGGCCGGGGACCAGGCATCTCCTTTCCGGAGGATGCTCAACGCCTCGTCACCGCAGTTCAATAATAGGTCGAGGGCCGAGAGAAACGGCACGAATTCCCCGCCCGTCTGCGCGTAGACCGGGTGGCTGTAGGCCTGGACCTCGACGGCGATCCCGGCCGCCCGGAAGGCCTCCAGGTCCAGGTAGGCCACGCCCTGGCAGCCCGCCAGGTAGGTGGTCGCCCCGACGGCCCGGCACAGGGCGATGAGCCGCCCCGTGGCATCCCCGGCCGCCGCGCCGAGCTCCGAGGCCAGGCACGCCGGCACCGCGATGCCGATGGCCCGGGCCAGCCAGGTGGCGCTGGCCACGGCGAGCGGCGCCAGGTGCGTCCAGGGACGGCTGTAGAGGTCCCGCAGGCCGGGCGCGTGAGCGGCGAACCAGGGGGCCCGGGCATAGGCGTGCTCGATCGCGCGCAGGTGGCGCCGGGGCCAGGGCTGTTGCGTGTCGAGCGGCACGGCGCTGATGGGCATGCCCAGGCGCGCGCGCACCGGCACCGTGAGCCAGCGGGCGCCGGCCGGCCCCCGGATGCGGTTGCGGTTCTGCCAGCCGTTCTTCTCGTACTGGACGGTGTCGAGGAAGACGAACAGGTCCGCGGCCGCCCACTTGGCCAGGTAGCCGAGCCAGGGCAGGTACTGGGGCTGGTGGATGGCGACCCTCACGGCCGGACGATGACCGGGCTGGTGAGCAGCCGGTGCGGCGGCGTGCCGCGCGCGTCGAGGCGCAGCACGAGGGGCCGGCCGTCGAACGCCTCCCGGTAGACCACCTGGAGCGGCGTCGGGCCGGCCCAGGCCTGCACCATCGTGCCGTTGCGGATCAGGCTCAACCGGACCGGCAGCGGCGCCCCGCCGCTCGCCCCGATCGTGGCCCGCACCTCGAGCGGGGTGCCGGCCGGCAGTCGCAGCGTGTCGCCGGCAACGGCCACGCCGGCCGGCGTCGTCACCGTGAACGCGTCGAGGACCAGGCCCGCCTCCGCGGTGCGGTGGAGCGCGTAGAGCCGTCCCCGGCGCAGCGCCTCCAGCACCCCCGCCTCCGAGCGCTCGCCGACCAGGAACACCGTCTGCACCGTGCCCAGCCGCTTGCCGGCGCTACCGTCGTGATAGCCGGCCTCGCCCAGGCCCCACGCCGGCCGGCTGCGCTCGCCGGCGGCGTACTGCGCCAGCAGGCGATCCCAGAGGTCGCCCGGCTCGGCGACGCGGGTGGGCTGCTCGTAGAGGGCGCCGAAGGCGGTGTAGCGGGCCGTGCGGAGCAGGTCGTCGGCGTGCGGATCGGTCCGCCAGCCGACGCGCACCGGCCCCAGGGTGAGCTGGCCCTCGTCCGGCGCCTCGGGGAACGACCAGACGGCCGCGCCGCCCAGTCGCTCGACGTGGTCGATCACCGCCTGGTGGGGCGCGATCCCGTGGTCCTGCCAGGGCGGGAAGCGCTCCTCGACGAAGGGCCAGCCGCGGAGGAGAGCGGCCACGCCGAGGCCGGCCAGCAGGCCGCCGGCCAGCCACCGCCGCTGGCGCACGACCACGATGGTGCGTCCCAGGCGACGCTGTCGGCGGCGGCGGGACAGCAGGAGAGCCAGGCCGGGAATCACGAGGAGCACCGGCACGGCGTCGAGGAGGGACTGCCGCCCGTACCGGCCGCCGGCGGCGTTGCCGACGACCGGCAGCGAGGCCACCGCGCCGGGGTCGGCGAGGCCGAAGACGAGCAGGTTCTTCTGCGTGTTGTGGGCGGTCAGCGCGAGCGTGAGCGGCGAGCCGGTCCAGTGATAGTGGGGGACGACCTCCAGGCCGGGCACGAGGACCATGCCGGGCACGGCCCGCCCCGCCTGGGCCACGCGCGCGAGGTACTGCGGCAGGCCGCCGGCCGTGATGCCCCGCTCCTCGCGCACCACCCGGGTCAGGGCCCGGAACGGCGGCAGCCCGTATTCCACGCGCAGCCGGTAGTTCTCGGCCAGGAGCAGCGCGCCCAGCCCCTGCCGCTGCGCGGTCCGGGCCAGCTCCTCGATCGGGAAGGCGCCCGTGCTGAGGTCCGAGTGCACGTGCACGACCGCGGGCAGCGGGTGAAGGCTCTCGGCGGCGGCCGGCGCGGCGGCGAGGACTGCCGCCACCGGCCCGGCGACCAGACGAGCCAGATGGCGGAGCCTCATGCCAGTCCCCGCTCCCGGGCGAGCGTCCTGTAGAGGGCCAGCAGGCGCGCCTCGGCGACCGAGACCGAGAACGCCTGGGCGCGCGCGCGGCCGGCCGTGGCCAGCTTGGCGCGCATCGCGCGGTCGTGCGCCAGCTCGATGAGCGTCTCGGCCAGGGCCGCCGCGTCGTCGGGGGGCACCAGGCGGCCCGCCTCGTCGTCGCCCAGTACGGCGGGGATCCCGCCCACCGCGGCGCCTACGACCGGGACGCCGAGCGCCATGGCCTCCACGACGATCCGCCCCATGCCCTCGTTGCGGGAGGGCACCGCGCAGACGTCCGCCGCGCTCAGGTAGAGGGCGATGGCGGCGAGGTCGCCGCTGACGGCGCCGGGCAGGATCAGCCGGTCGGCGTCGCGTGCGGCGTCAGGATCGGCGGCCAGCACACAGGGCGCGTCCAGCCGCTCCAGCGCGAAGCGGACCGAGGCGATGTTCGCCGTGGACGTGTCGATGATCGCGGTGGTCATGGACTTACAGCACGCCCTTGGTGGAGG
>JBBIIW010000393.1:0-3447 GCA_037446305.1 Candidatus Rokuibacteriota bacterium | reverse complement strand
CGCTCCCGGCGCGGCGCCGGCCGCGCCGGGCACGGCGGCGACGGCCACCGGGGCGGCGGCGGACACTCCCCACTTCTCCTGCAGCAGCTTGGACAGCTGCGCCGCCTCCAGCAGGGTGAGCTTGTCGAGCTGCTCGGCGATCTCTTCGATACTCGGCATCTGCGTCTCCTTTGTATGGGTGCGGGCACCCGGGCTGTCGCCACGCCCGCACCCCGCCGCGATCACCCGCGGCGATCGTTCTCCTGCTCGGCGAGCGTCGCGACTCCGCGGTCGCCACGCCCGCACCCCGCCGCGATCACCCGCGGCGATCGTTCTCCTGCTCGGCGAGCGTCGTGACTCCGCGGTCGCCACGCCCGCACCCCGCCGCGATCACCCGCGGCGATCGTTCTCCTGCTCGGCGAGCGTCGCGACTCCGCGGTCGCCACGCCCGCACCCCGCCGCGATCACCCGCGGCGATCGCTCTCCCGGCCGATCTCAGCCGCGCCTACGCGGGACGCCGTCCCCGCGCCCTCGCTCATGGCGCCCCCTGGCCGTCCGGCGCGGTGGCCGCCCGGCCGCGCTGCTCGAGGATGTACACCAGCTCCCGCTGGGGCGCGGTGAGCAGCCCCAGCAGCTGGACGAGCGGTCCCTGCAGGAGGCCGACGATCTGGCCTCGCAGCGCCTCGCGCGAGGGCAGCTCGGCCAGCGCCTTGAGCCCGGCGGCCTCCAGCACCTGCCCCTCGACGATCCCGGCCTTGATCGTCAGGGCCTGGTTCGTCCTGGTGAACGTGGCCAGGGCCTTGGCCACCGCCACCGGGTCCTCGCGGGAGACGATGAGCCCCGTGGGGCCGCTCAGGTGCCGGCTGAGCCCTTCCAGCTCGGTGGAGGCGATGGCCCGCTTGGCCAGCCGGTTCTTCACCACCTTGTACTGGGCGGACACCGCCCGGAGCTGCCGGCGAAGCTCGGACAGCTGCTGCACCGTCAGGCCGCGATACTCGGTCAGCACGACCGTCCTCACGCCCTCCAGGCGGTGCCGGAGGTCCTCGACCGCTTCGACCTTCGCTTGCGTCGGCACTGGCCGCTCCTCTTACTGCTTCTTGAAGAGATTGGCGGTGCGGAGGGCGTCGATCGGCACCCCCGGCCCCATCGTGGTGGACAGGGTGAGCGAGCGCAGGTACGTACCCTTGGCGGCCGCCGGCCGGGCCCGCATGATGGCCTCGACCACGGCCAGGGCGTTGGCCACCAGGTGCTCGGCCGGGAACGAGCGCTTGCCGACCGGCACGTGCACGTTGCCGGCCTTGTCGACCCGGAACTCGACCTTGCCGGCCTTGGCCTCCCGCACCGCCCGGCCGACGTCGAAGGTGACCGTGCCCAGCTTGGGGTTCGGCATCAGCCCGCGCGGCCCCAGGACCTTGCCCAGGCGCCCCACCTGCCCCATGAGGTCCGGGGTGGCGATGGCGGTGTCGAACTCCATCCAGCCGCCCTGGATGCGCTCCACGAGGTCCTCGGCGCCCACCACGTCGGCGCCCGCCTCGCGCGCCTCCCGCTCCTTCTCGCCCCTGGCGAACACCGCGACCCGGACCGACTTGCCGATGCCGTGGGGCAGCACCACGGCGCCCCGGACCATCTGGTCGGCGTGCTTGGGGTCGACCCCCAGGCGGAAGCTGAGATCCACCGACTCGTCGAACCGGGCCCCCGGCTGCGCCTTGACCAGCGCGACGGCCTCCTCGATCGTGTACTGCCGGCCGGGCTCCAGCCGGGCCGCCGCCGCGTCGTACCGCTTGCTGACCTTCCTGGTGACGACCGTCGCCATCCTGCGCTCCTAGCCCACGACCTCGATGCCCATGCTGCGGGCGGTGCCTTCCACCACCCGCATGGCGGCCTCGAGGTCCACGGTGTTGAGGTCGGGCAGCTTGATCTGGGCGATCTCCCGGACCTGCTGGCGGGTGACCTTGCCGATCTTCTCCTTGTGGGGCACGGCCGAGGCCTTGGCGATGCCGGCCGCCCGCTTGAGGAGCACGGCCGCCGGCGGGGTCTTGACGACGAACGTGAAGGTCCGGTCGGCGTAGATCGTCACCACCACCGGCAGGATCAGGCCCTCCTGCCCCTGGGTCTGGGCGTTGAAGCCCTTGCAGAACTCCATGATGTTGACGCCGTGCTGGCCCAGGGCCGGGCCCACGGGCGGCGACGGGTTGGCCTTGCCGGCCGGGATCTGGAGCTTGACCACCGCCTGGACCTTCTTCATGCCCGCTCCATCACAGACGCTCCACCTGGTAGTACTCGAGCTCCACCGGCGTGGGCCGGCCGAACACCGGCACCACCACCTTCATCCGGCCGCGCTCGGGGTTGATGTCCTCCACCACGCCCTGGAAGTTGACGAACGGACCGTCGATGACGCGCACCTTGTCGCCGCGCTGGAAGACCGACTTGGGCTTGGGCTTCTCCGCGCCGGCCTCCATCTGCCGCATGATCTCGTCCACCTGCTCCGCGCTCAGCGCCACCGGCCGGGTGCCCGACCCCACGAAGCCGGTCACCTTGGGGGTGGCCCGCACCAGCTGCCAGGTGTCGTCGCTGAGCTCCATCTCGACCAGGACGTAGCCGGGAAAGAACTTCTGCTCGGTCTCCCGCTTCTGCTTGTTGCGGACCTCGACGACCTTCTCCGTCGGCACCAGGACCCGGCCGATCTTGTCGGCCATGCCGAAGATCTTGGCCCGCGAGAGGATGGCCTCCGCCACCTTGTTCTCGAAGCCGGAGTAGGTGTGCACGACGAACCACTGCTTGGTCGTCGTGGCCGTACCTTCTGCGCTCATCGCAAGATCCTCTCCACGATCCGCGCCAGCCCGATGTCCACCGCGCCCAGGAAGAAGGCCAGCACGATCGTCACCACGATCACGACCGCCGTCGAGTTGATCAGCTCGGGACGATTCGGCCACGTCACCCGCCGGAACTCCGCGAGCACTTCCTTCACGAACTCGCGCGAGCGTCTCACGAAGCCCATCGACCCGTCCCTCGCTGATGGTCATGGCAGGGGTGGAGGGATTCGAACCCCCATCCCCCGGATTTGGAGTCCGGTGCTCTAGCCGTTCGAGCTACACCCCTGTGTCCCAACGCGAAAGCGGCGCCCCCCTCCCGGGCCGCCCCCGGGAAGGTTGCGCGGGCCAGGCCCGCGCTCGAAAGTCTCGACCCCACCGTGCTACTTGGTCTCCCGGTGTGGTGTGTGCTTGCGGCACCACCGGCAGTACTTCTTCAGCTCCAGGCGGTCCGGATGCGTCCGCTTGTTCTTCGTGGTCGAGTAGTTCCGCCGCTGGCAGCCGGTGCAGGCCAGGGTGATGATGTCGCGCATGGCGGCGCCCGCCTACTCCAGGACCTCGGTGACGACGCCGGCGCCCACCGTCCGCCCCCCCTCCCGGATCGCGAACCGCAGCTCCTTCTCCATCGCCACCGGCGTGATCAGCTCCACCACCAGGT
>JBBIIW010000392.1:0-3482 GCA_037446305.1 Candidatus Rokuibacteriota bacterium | reverse complement strand
GCCCGTGTCGGCGCTGCTGGGGGGCCCCGGGTCCGGCGCCCTCCCGGCCTATGCGAGCGGCATCGGCCCGGCCCGGGTCGTCGAGAAGGCCGCGGCCGCGGTGGCGGCCGGCTTCCGGGCCGTGAAGCTCAAGATCGGCTTCGACGCCGAGGCGGACCTGGCCGCGGTGGCCGCCGTGCGGGACGCCCTGGGGCCCGGGATCGGGATCATGGTCGACGCCAACCAGGCGTGGACGCCCGAGACGACCCTCGCGGTGGGCCCGCGCCTGGCCGCGCTCGGCGTGCGCTGGCTGGAGGAGCCCGTGGTGGCCGGCGACGAGCACGAGCTGGCCCGGGTGGCGGGCAAGGCGGGCCTGCCGATCGCGGCCGGGGAGAACGTGTACGGGCGGTGGGGGTTCGCCCGGCTCCTCGACGCCGGCGCGGCCGACGTGCTGCAGCCCGACGTGGCCAAGACCGGCGGGATCACGGAGCTGCGGGCGATCGTGGGGCTCGTCCGCGAGCGGGACCGGCCCTGGGCGCCCCACTACTACGGCGGGGCCGTGGGGGCGGCGGCGACGCTGCAGGCCTTCGCCGCGCTGCCGGGGGGCGTGATGGTGGAGTGGGACTGGAACGAGAACCCCCTCCGCGACGCCCTGCTGGTGGACGGCTTCGAGGTGCGCGGGGGCACGGTGGCGCTGCCGGCCGGCCCGGGGCTCGGCGTCGAGATCGACCGGCGCCAGCTCGCCCGCTTCGCGGTGGCCCGGTGACGGCCGTCCTCCGGCGCGCGCTCGTGAGGCTGGCTCCCTGGCTGGCCGTCCTGCTCGTCTGGTACGCCGTCCGCGAGTCGGGGCTGGTGAAGCCGGCGCTCGTGCCCGCCCCCGGCCAGGTCTTCGAGCAGTTCTGGCGCCTGCTGACCACCCAGCGGCTGTGGCTCGACATGTACATGTCGTTCCAGCGGGTACTGCTCGGCGTCGCGCTCGGCATCGCGGCCGCGGTCCCCGTCGGCTTCGCGGTCGGATGGTACCGTCCGGTCCGCCTGGTGGTGGACCCGCTGATCAACTTCTTCCGGGCCCTGCCGCCGATCGCCCTCATCCCCCTCGTCATCGTGTACTTCGGCATCGACGAGACGGCCAAGGTCGTGATGCTGTTCTACGCCGCGTTCTTCGCCGGCGTCATCGTCATGTACGAGGGCATCGTGCAGATCAACCCGCTCTTCATCCGGGCCGCGCGCACGCTGGGGGCGGCCGACCGCGAGATCTTCTGGCGCGTCATCATCCCCCTGGCGGTGCCGCACATGCTGACGGCGCTCCGGGTGGCGCTGGGGGTCGCCTGGGCCACGCTGGTGGCCTCCGAGCTCATCGCCGCCCAGCGCGGGCTGGGGGCCGTCATCCAGAACGCCTCGAACTACTTCCAGATCGACATCATCTACATGGGCATCATCTGCATCGGGCTCATCGCGCTGGTGATGGACCGCTGCCTGCGGGCGATGGCGGCCCGGCTCGTGCAGTGGCAGGAGCGGATCGCGTGACGCTCCGCCCGCGGATCGTGCTGGACGGGGTCATCAAGGAGTTCCCGGGGCCGGCGGGCCCCCTGCGGGTCGTGGACGGTGTCTCGCTGACCGTGCACGAGGGGGAGTTCATCTCGCTGGTGGGGCCGTCGGGCTGCGGCAAGACGACGCTGCTGAGCATGGTGGCCGGCTTCACCAGCCCGACGGCCGGCCGGATCACCCTCGACGGCCGGCCCGTCACGGCGCCCGGCCCCGATCGCGGCGTCATCTTCCAGGAGTACGCCGTCTTCCCCTGGCTGACGGTGCGCGACAACATCGCGTTCGGGCTCACGCTCCGCGCCAACCGCGTGCCGGCGGCCGAGCGCGAGGCGGTCGTGGACCGGTACCTGCGCTTCATGGGGCTGGAGGGCTTCGAGCGCGCGTGGCCGAAGACCCTGTCGGGCGGCATGAAGCAGCGGGTGGCGCTGGCCCGGGCCTACGCCGTGAAGTCCGAGTTCCTCCTGATGGACGAGCCGTTCGGCGCCCTGGACGCCCAGACCCGGACCGCGATGCAGAGCCTCCTCCTGGAGGTGCTGGAGAAGGAGGGCAAGACGGTGCTGTTCATCACCCACGCCGTCGAGGAGGCGCTGTACCTGTCGTCCCGCATCGTGGTCGTCACCGCCCGGCCCGCCCGGATCCGCCGCATCGTGGAGGTGCCGTTCCCCTACCCGCGCTCCGACAAGATCCGTCGCGCGCCCGAATTTCACGAGCTGCGGGCCGAGGTCGAGGGGCTGGTGATGCAGGAGTACGTCGACCAGGAGCGCCAGCGCGCTCGCCGCGCCGGCGCCTGATCCAGAGGAGGATCCCATGACGACCCGACGGACGTTCTTGAGACAGGCGGCGCTCGGGGCCGCCGGCGTCGCTTTGGCCCCCGCCCGGGGGCACGGGCAGGGGACGAAGCTCCGGCTCGGCTACCTGCACACGCTGGCCGTGGACGGCCAGATCTGGCTGGCCGACCACCTGGGGAGCTTCAGGAAGGAAGGGCTGGAGGTCGAGTACCGCGAGTTCACGACCGGCATCGAGCTGTTCCAGGCCCTCATCGGCGGCAGCATCGACATGCTGGCCACCGGCGCCGTCATCTCGAACTTCCCGGCCCGCGGGCAGGGCAAGGCGTTCCTCATCAACAACATCGAGTTCGCCACGGCCCAGCTGTGGGTGCATCCGGGGCAGGGAGTGAAGGAGCTCAAGGACCTGAAGGGCCGCAAGGTGGCGACGACCCGCGGCACCACGGCCCACGTCTTCCTCCACCGCGCGCTCAAGAGCGTGGGGCTCGACTCCACCCGGGACATCGAGCTGGTCAACCAGCGCATGTCCGAGGCGGTGACGTCCTTCATCGCCGGCGCCGTGCCGGCGGTCGCCCTCTGGGTGCCCTTCAACATCGCGGTCCGCAGCAAGGCGCCCGGCGCCCGGATGGTCGTGGACGCGTCCGCCTACTACCCGGAGGCGGCGATCATCGGGGGCTGGGCCGCGCGCAACGAGCTGTACGAGCGGGACAAGGAGACGCTCCGGAAGGTGATCCGGGCCTGGCTGCCCGCCAACGAGATGCTGGTCAAGCGGGCGGAGGAGGCCATCCCGCTGCTCCAGCGGACCCGCTACGCCAGCGTGCCCCTGGAGGACCTGTGGGAGCAGTACCGCGCCCAGAAGGTCCACACGGCCGAGGAGTGGGTGACGCTCTACCGCGACGGCACCGTCCACAAGTGGCTCAACCAGGTCACCGCCTTCAACGTGGAGGTCGGGGCCTTCACCAACCCCGTGCCGGCCGAGAAGTACTTCGATCCGGGCCTGTTCCTGGAGGTGGTGACGGGCAGGAAGACCTAGGCCCCGGCCGGACGCGAGGATTGACCGGCCGGCCCGGCCGCCTCTAGAGTCGGTCCCGGTGAGCGCGCGGCGGTGGGGCATGCTGGGGCTCGTGTTCGCGGCCGGCCTGCTGGCCGGGCAGGCCCTGCCGCCGCGGGCCG
>JBBIIW010000391.1:0-3489 GCA_037446305.1 Candidatus Rokuibacteriota bacterium | reverse complement strand
CCGATGCTGAAGTTCCGCACGATGCGGGTGGACGCCGAGGCCGAGACGGGCCCGGTGTGGGCGAGTGCCGCCGACCCGCGCTGCACCCGCCTGGGCGCCGTCCTGCGCCGCTTCAGCCTGGACGAGCTGCCCCAGCTCGTCAACGTGCTGCGGGGGCAGATGAGCCTGGTCGGGCCCCGGCCCGAGCGCCCGGTGTTCGTGCGCGAGTTCCGGCAGCGCTTCCCCGGCTACATGCTGCGGCACAAGGTCAAGGCCGGCATGACGGGCTGGGCGCAGATCAACGGCTGGCGGGGGAACACCTCGCTCGAGAAGCGTCTGGAGTACGACCTGTACTACATCGAGCGCTGGTCGCTGGCCCTGGACCTCAAGATCCTGGCCCAGACCTTCTGGCGCGGCGTGATCCTGAGCAAGAACGCGTACTGAGGTGCCCGATGACGATCGCGGAGCGGGACCCCGGCCCGGCCCTCGCCGGGCAGTGATGGCCAGCCGTGACTGACGCGCGGCTGCGCGACGTCCTCCTGGGCGCCTTCCTCCTGGGCTCCGCGGTGTCCATCAGCCTGGCCCAGATCGCGCTGGCCCTGCTCGGCGCCCGCTGGGTCTGGCGCCTGGCCACCGGGCACGCCCGTCCCGGCTGGCCCCTGGCCCTGCCGTTCCTGGCCTTCGCCGCCACGACCCTCCTGGCCGCCGCGCTGTCGGCCCGGCCGCTCGAGAGCCTGGTGGAGGCCAAGTCCCTCCTGCTGATCCTGGCCTTCTACGTGATCCGCGATGCGCTGCCCGACGAGCTGGCGGCCGACCGGTTCCTCACCGCGCTGCTGGCCCTGGCCGCGGCCATCTCGGTGCTCGGCGTGCTCCAGGTCGCGCTGTGCCCGTGGATGGGCCCCTACGAGGCCGCGCTCGGCCGCATCGCCCGCAAGTGCGACCGGGCCCACGCCCTCTACACCATCTGGATGACGCTGGCCGGCGTGCTGAGCCTGATCCTGCTCGCCACCGCGCCGCGCCTCTTCGCGCGCCCTGACGACGGGCGGCGTCTCCGCTGGCCCCTGGTGGCGTGGCTGCTGGGCGGCGTCGGGCTCGCGGCCACCTACGTGCGTGGCGCGTGGCTGGGCTTCGTCGTCGGCCTGGCCGTCGTCCTGGGGCTGGCCCGGCGAGGCCGCCTCCCGATGATGGCGGGCGTCCTGCTGCTGGGCCTGGTCGTGATCCTGGTTCCCGATCTGCGCGATCGGGCCAGGAGCATCGTCGATCCGTCGGATCCGACGGCGCGCGACCGGCTCTCGATGTGGCGCAGCGGTGCCGCCATGGTCGCCGCCCGCCCGCTGACCGGGATCGGGCCAGGCCTGGTCAAGCACGCCTACCCGGACCACGCGGAGCCGGAGGCGATGCGGAAGAACCGGAGCCACCTGCACAACGCGCCGCTGCAGATCCTGGTGGAGCGGGGCCTGCTCGGGCTGGCGGCCTGGGCCTGGGTCTTCGCCGCCTTCTTCTGGCACGCCGGACGGGGGCTGACGGCGCTGCCGCCGGAGGCCGGGATCGCCCGGGCGCTCGTCACGGGCAGCATCGCCGCCATCGCCGGCTTCCTGGTGGGCGGGCTGACCGAGTACAACTTCGGCGATTCCGAGGTGGTGACGCTGGCCTACGCGATCATGGCGCTGCCCTTCGTGATCGCCCCCGTGCCCGAGGCGGCCTGCATCGAGCGGCGGCTGACGATGTCGGCGGCGTGACGGCGTCCTGGGCTCTCGCCGTCCGGCGTTCGCGGCCTCGACACCTTGTATCGCCTTCGCGGCATTGACACGGTTTCCGCGCGGCCGATAGACTCGCTCCGGAGTCGCCGATGACGGCCCGGCCCGCGCTCCTCACGTACCGCGATTACGCGGCCTTGCCCGACGATGGCCGCCGGTACGAGCTGCACGATGGCGAGCTGTCGGTGACTCCGGCCCCTTCCACGCGACACCAGCGGATATCGCATAAACTCCTCCAGCTGCTCGACGCGCATGTCGAAGCCGGGCGCCTGGGGGAGGTGTTCTACGCGCCGCTCGACGTGATCCTCAGCGACACGACGGTGGTCCAGCCGGACCTGGTCTACATCGACACCGGGCGATCGGGCCTGGTCAGCGAGCGCGGGATCGAGGGGCCGCCCACGCTCGTCGTCGAGATCCTCTCGCCCTCCACGGCCACCCTCGACCGGATGACGAAGCCGCGCCTGTACGCCCGCCACCGGGTGCCGTTCCTCTGGCTGGTCGATCCCGACCGGCGGACGGTCGAGGCGTTCGCGCTGGGCGAGGCGGGCTATGGCGAGCCCGTCGTCGCGAGCGGCTCCACCCCGGCCGCGCTGCCGCCGTTTCCGGCCCTGTCGGTCGTCCCCGACGCTCTCTGGCCCTGATCGCATCGCCGCAGCCGCTTATCGCGGCCGCTGGCCGGCGAGCCGTAGACGAGCGCCTGCCGAACGCGGCCCGGACGGTGTCTCGCCTTCGCGGCATTGACACGGTTTCCGCGCGGCCGATAGACTCGCTCCGGAGTCGCCGATGACGGCCCGGCCCGCGCTCCTCACGTACCGCGATTACGCGGCCTTGCCCGACGATGGCCGCCGGTACGAGCTGCACGATGGCGAGCTGTCGGTGACTCCGGCCCCCTCCACGCGACATCAACGGATCTTGCGCGACCTCTCCAGGATGCTCGACGCGCACGTCAGGTCCCATCGTCTGGGGGAGGTGCTCTTCGCGCCGCTCGACGTGATCCTCAGCGACACGACGGTGGTCCAGCCGGACCTGGTCTACATCGACGCCGGGCGGTCGGGCCTGGTCAGCGAGCGCGGGATCGAGGGGCCGCCCACGCTCGTCGTCGAGATCCTCTCGCCCTCCACGGCCACCCTCGACCGGGTGACGAAGCCGCGCCTGTACGCCCGCCACCGGGTGCCGTTCCTCTGGCTGGTCGATCCCGACCGGCGGACGGTCGAGGCGTTCACGCTGGGCGAGGCGGGCTATGGCGAGCCCGTCGTCGCGAGCGGCTCCACCCCGGCCGCGCTGCCGCCGTTTCCGGCCCTGGCGCTCGTGCCCGACGCCCTGTGGCCCTGACGGGGTGAGTCCGCTCGGGCCAGCCGGCGGCTGACCGGACCGAGCACTTCCCGGGTCCGGATCGGCGTCGGCGAGGCGCCGATCAGCCGATCAGGAGGCCGGCACCGGCTCCGTCGCCGCCCGCACGCGCACGAAGTAGTCCTTGAAGCGCGCCACGTCGTCCTCGGACACCATGTCGGAGACCAGGAAGCAGGCCAGCTCGCCCTGCTTCCACACCCAGACCGAGAAGCCGTTGTCGTGCAGGAGCGCCGGCCGGTAGCGGTCCACCCTGACCCGGCGGCGCTCGGGCACCGGCAGCCCCGGAGCGGGCAGGACGACGTAGGTGAGGTGATGGCCGGCCGCATCCTGGTAGTGCACGGCCACGCCCCGCCGCTTGTCGAGAAACACGGGCTCGGCTCCGACCAGCGACAGCTGGTCGTCG
>JBBIIW010000390.1:0-3494 GCA_037446305.1 Candidatus Rokuibacteriota bacterium | reverse complement strand
GGGCGGCCGGGCCGCTCACACGCCGCGGAACCGCGGCGGGCGCTTCTCGAAGAAGGCGCTCAGGCCTTCCCGGTGGTCCTCGCTGGTGATGGCGATGGCCTGCGACGAGGCCTCGGCCTCCAGGGCGCCGGCCAGGTCGGAGGCGGCCGCGCGGTTGAGCAGCTGCTTGGCGAGCGCCAGGGCCAGGGGCGGGCCGGCCGCGATGCGGTCGGCCAGCCGCCGCGTCTCCGCGGCCAGCTCGGCCGCCGGGACCACGCGGTTGACCAGCCCCAGACGCGCCGCCTCGGCGGCGTCGATCACGTCGGCCGTGAACACCAGCTCCTTGGCCCGGGCCAGGCCGACGGCGCGGGGCAGCAGCCAGCTGCCGCCGCCGTCAGGCACCAGCCCGATCTTGCCGAAGACCTCCCCGAAGCGGGCCCGGTCGGAGGCCACGATGAGGTCGCAGCCCAGGGCCAGGTTGCAGCCGGCCCCCACCGCGAAGCCGTCCACGCTGGCGATGACCGGGCGGGGGAAGTTGACCAGCCGCCACACCAGGCGGTTCAGGGCCTCGACCCGCGCCCGGCCGTCGGCCGCCGTCCACGGGCGCTCGCGCATCAGCTTCACGTCACCCCCGGCGCAGAAGTGCCCGCCCGCTCCCGTCAGCACCACGACCCGCACCTCGGGGTCGGCCTCGATCCCCTCCAGGGCCGCCGCCAGCTCGGCCCGCATGGTCAGATCCAGCGCGTTGCGGGCCTCGGGCCGGTTCAGGGTGATGGTGGCGATCGCGCCCGCGCGGTCGAGCAGGAGCGTCGTGGACCCCATGCCGCCTCCTCCCGGCCTCAGCCGGCGATCTCGTCGGTCCGCGTGATGTCGGCCAGGAACCCGCTCAGGCTGCCCAGATGGGTGCGGTGCACCTGGTCGTGCGGGATGGTCTGGCCGTCCGGCGCCCTCACGGCGGCGGCGGCGGTGGCGTCGGCCAGGATGGTCACCTGGAAGCCGCGATGGGCGGCCTGCCGCGCCGTCGTGTCCACGCACATCTGGGTCATGAAGCCGGCCAGGACGACGCGCGCCACGCCACGCTCCCGCAGCAGCGTCTCCAGGGGGGTGCCGGTGAACGAGCCGGGCAGGTGCTTGGTCAGGACCGGCTCGCCGGCCGCCGGCTGCGCCTCGGGGTGCACGGCCAGGGTCGGACTGCCCGGCGCGAAGAGGGCGGCGCCCGGCCGCCGGCTCTCGTGGACGATGTGCACGACCGGCAGGCCCCGGGTCCGGGCCCAGGCCAGCGCCCGGGCGATGCGGTGCACGGCGGCGGGGCCGTCGGGCAGCACCATCCGGCCGAGGGGAGCGAAGTACTCCTGCTGGGCGTCGATGACGACGAGGGCGGCGCGGTCGAGGTCGGGCATGGCCGGGACTCCTAGGAGTCGGTGACCGGGTGCAGCCGGGGCGCCCGCGCCCGCTCGTCCACCAGCAGGGTCACCAGGGCGGCGAGCGCCAGCACCGCGGCGCCGAGCGTGAAGGCGGCGCCGTAGCCGCCGGTGTGCTCGAACAGGGCCCCGCCCAGCCACGAGCCCAGCGCGGCGCCGGTCTGGTGGACGAGGAACATGGTCCCGAAGACGGACCCCACCGAGTAGCGGCCGAAGATCGTCGCCGTGAGGGCCGAGGTCATCGCGAAGGCGCCGGCCATGGTCGCCCCGCCCAGCACGGTGAGGGCCAGGAGCGCGACCGGGTTGTCGCGGATGGTGAACAGGCCGACCAGCATCAGGGCCC
Source organism: Candidatus Rokuibacteriota bacterium (assembly GCA_037446305.1). Classification (GTDB taxonomy): domain Bacteria; phylum Methylomirabilota; class Methylomirabilia; order Rokubacteriales; family CSP1-6; genus JBBIIW01. Next base: position 1,751 of record JBBIIW010000390.1, on the reverse strand, counting down.
GGCCGCCGTAGATCCAGGCCAGCACGGGCCGGCAGCCGACCCGATCGCCCAGGGCGCCCAGGACCACCGAGAAGACGACGCTGCTGCCCCCGAGCAGCGCCAGCGCCCAGGAGGCGAGCATCGGCGTGTAGCCGTGGTCGGTGAGCATGGGCACGCCGTGGGCGCTGAGCAGCGCCATCGTGAACCCGCAGGTCGACAGCGCGCCGCCCAGCTGCCAGAACGAGGCGGTCTGCACGGCGGCGCCGACCGTGGTGCGCTCGGCGCCGGCCGGGGGCGCGCCGGCCGCTGCCGCGCCTCCGTCGGGCGCCAGCCCCATGGACTCGGGCGACTCCCGCACCACCCACAGCGCCAGCGGCAGCATGAGGACCAGGAGCCCGGCCGCGATCACGCCGTACGTGACGCGCCAGCCGAGCTGGATGATCAGCCAGGTCGCCACCGGCACCAGCATGCTCATGCCCGCCATGGAGGCGCCGCCCAGCAGGGACAGCGCGGTGGCCCGGCGCCGCGTGAACCAGCGCGTGATCACCGCCGAGGCGACCACGTGACCGGTGGCCGCCATGCCCAGCGCCATGACCACCCCCCACAGCACGTAGAGGTGCCACAGCGACGTGGCCAGCCCGGTGGCGCCGGCGGAGCCGGCCAGCAGCAGGGCGCCCGCGATGGTGACGGGCCGGGCGCCGGTGCGGTCCACCACCCAGCCGACGAGCGGGATGAAGGCGCCGTAGAGGAACAGGCCCACCGCGATGGCCAGCGAGTAGCTGGCGCGGTCGAGGCCCAGGTCGGCGACCATCGGCTTGAGGAACGGCCCGACCGTGAAGCGCACGCCGGTCGAGACGAAGACCATGGCGGCGAAGGCCAGCGTGACCCACCAGCCGTAGAAGACGCGGAGGGACGGCATCGCCATCGCCCACTATAGCGGAGGCGACCGCATGGTACAATCCGCTCCCCGGATGCGTCTGGCCCGCACGCTGATCGGCATGGTGCATCTCCCGCCGCTGCCGGGCAGCCCGCGCTGGGACGGCTCGATGGAGCGCGTGACGGCCGCCGCGCTGGCCGATGCGCGCGCGCTCGTGGAGGGCGGGTTCGACGCCCTGCTGGTCGAGAACCACGGCGACGTCCCCTTCACGGCCGGCCGCGTGGAGCCCGCCACCGTCGCCGCCATGGCCGTGGCGGTGGGCGCGCTCCGGCAGGCCTTCCCCGCCGTCCCGCTCGGCGTCAACGTGCTGAAGAACGACGCCCGGGCCGCCCTGGCCATCGCCTGCGCGACCGGAGCCCGGTTCATCCGCGTCAACGTCCACGCCGGCGCCGTGCTGGCCGATCAGGGCATCGTGCAGTCGGACGCGTACCGGACGCTGCGCGACCGCCGCCTGCTGGGCGCGGAGGTGCGGATCTTCGCCGACGTGCAGGGCAAGCACGCCGTCCCGCTGGCCCCGGTGGCGCTGGAGCAGGAGGCGCGCGATCTCGTCCACCGCGGCCTGGCCGACGCCCTGGTCGTGTCGGGACCCGCCACCGGCGCGGCCACCGCGATCGGGGACGTCGAGCGCGTGCGCGCCGCGGTGCCCGGGGTGCCGCTCCTGATCGGCAGCGGCGTCACCGCCGACACCGTCGGCGAGCTGCTGGGGCTCGCCGACGGCGTCATCGTGGGCACCGCCCTCAAACGCGACGGCGACGTGCGGCGCCCGGTGGACCCGGAGCGGGTGCGGAGGCTGGTGGCGGCAGCCCGTGCGCGGTAGGGCGGTCCTGGCCGCGAC
>JBBIIW010000389.1:0-3494 GCA_037446305.1 Candidatus Rokuibacteriota bacterium | reverse complement strand
GCGTCGGCGAAGGCCGGCAAGGGCGGCGGCATCAGGGCCAGACAGGTCGAGCCGAGACTCGTCAGGCTGCTGCCGGCGATCCACCTGGCGAGCGCGAGCTGCGAGGCGTCGAGCACGGGGGCGGGGTCGAGCACGTCCAGCAGCGGCTTGAGGCCCGACGTGTCACCCTCCCGGACGGCGAGCACGACCGCGGGGCGGGCCGCGCCCCGGAGCGGCGCCAGCACGCGCTGGCCGGGCGCCACCACCCAGCCGTCGGGCAGGCGGTACGAGAAGGGGTGGGCGATCGGGACGTCGAGGACGACGTCGACGATCATCGGGTGCGGCGGGCGTCGTACTCCCGGCGGGCCAGCTTGAGATCTTCCCAGGCCATGCGCCTGTACTCCGGCCCGGGGTTACGCAGCAGGAAGGCCGGATGGAACGTCGGGATCAGCACGCCGCCGCCGAAGGGATGCGCGCGGCCACGGAGCTTGCCGATGGCCTCCTTCGTCCGGAGCAGCGTCTGGGCGGCCACGCTGCCCAGCGCCAGCACCACCCGGGGCTGCAGCGTCGCCAGCTGCGCGGCCAGGAACGGCGCGCAGGCGGCCAGCTCGTCCGGCTCCGGGTTGCGATTCGAGGGCGGCCGGCACTTGACGGCGTTCATGATGAAGACCTCGTCGCGCGAGATCTGGACCGACTCCAGCATGCGCGTGAGGAGCTGCCCGGCCCGCCCCACGAACGGCTTGCCCTGGGCGTCCTCCTCGGCCCCCGGGCCCTCGCCGATCACCACCAGCTCCGCGTACGGGTTGCCGGAGCCGAAGACGATGGTGGTCCGGCTCTCGCTCAGCCGGCAGCGGCGGCACCCCTGCAGCGCGCGCTCCTGGGCGGCCAGCGCCTCGGCCGGCCCCAGCAGGTACTCGCCCGCCAGCGCCAGCTCGCCCACGCCCAGATCGCGGTGATGGCGCAGCGTGGCGCCCAGGCCGGCAAGCGCGTCGGCCAGCAGCTGCCGGGGATCGTCGCTCAGCGCTCGACCCGCTCGCGGGCGCGGGCGGCGGCGCGGACGGCGAGGATCTGGGAGAGGACCTCGTCGGCCACGGCGGCCTTGGGCATGCGCGGCAGCGCGCGCTCGCCGCCCCAGCGGTCCAGCAGGAGCACCTGGTTGTCGTCGGCGTCGAACCCGATGCCGGCCTGGCTCACGTCGTTGGCCACCAGCAGGTCGATGCCCTTCTGCTCGAGCTTGGCCCGCGCGTGGCGCGCCACGTCCTCGGTCTCGGCCGCAAAGCCGACGATGAAGGCGCCCGTCCGGCGCGCGGCGAGCTCGGCCAGGATGTCGGGGTTCGGGGTCAGCTCCAGCGTCAGCGCCTGCTTGCCCTTGATCTTCGTCGGGGCCGGATGCCGCGCGCGGTAGTCGCCCACCGCGGCGGCCTTGATCACGATGGTGGCGCCCGGCGCGTGCTGGAGCACCGCCTCCCGCATCTCCTCGGCCGTCTGCACGGGCACGAACGTGACGCCCGGGGGCGGCGTCAGGGCCGTGGGCCCGGAGACCAGGATGACCTCGGCGCCCCGGCGCCGGGCGGCGGCGGCCAGGCCGTAGCCCATCTTGCCGGAGGAGCGGTTCGAGATGAAGCGGACCGGGTCGATCGGCTCCCGGGTCGGGCCGGCGGTGACGAGCACGCGCTCGCCGGCCAGGTCGCGCCGGGGCGTCAGCAGCACGCGCAGCGCCTCCACGATGTGCTCGGCCTCCGGCAGGCGGCCCTGACCGGCCAGGCCCGAGGCCAGGGCGCCGCTCTCCGGCGGCAGCACGGTCACGCCCCGCTGGCGCAGGAGCGCGACGTTGGCCTGCACCGCCGGGTGTTCCCACATGCCGCCGTCCATGGCCGGCGCCATGAGCACGGGACAGCGGGCGGCCAGCAGGAGCGTGGTGAGGAAGTCGTCGGCGAGGCCGTGGGCGGCCCGGGCCAGCAGGTGGGCCGTGGCGGGCGCGACGACGATGGCGTCGGCGCGCTCGGCCAGCGCCACGTGCTCCACGGCCTCGTCGCTCCGGGGGTCGAAGAGGTCGGTCAGCACGGGCCGCCCGGACAGGGTGCGGAAGGTGAGCGGCCCCACGAACCGGCGGGCGTGCTTCGTGAGACAGACGGTGACCCGGGCCCCCAGGCGGGTGAGCTCCCGGAGCAGGTAGACCGCCTTGTAGGCGGCGATCGACCCCGTGACCCCGAGCACCAGCTCCTTGTCCTGCAGATCCGCCATCAGGCCTTCGTCTCGCCCTCGTCCTTCACGCGGTACTCGACCTTGGCCTGGGAGATCTCCTCCAGCGCCACGCTGGTCGGCTTGCGGTGCCGCGTCTCCACTCGGGGCGGCGCGCCGCGGTTGATCTGGCGGGCGCGCTTGGCGGCCAGGACCACCAGCAGGTAGCGGTTGGAGACCTTGGTCAGGGCCTTTTCCAGGGATGGGAACGCCATCAGCGAGCACCCTCCTTCCATGTGTCGGCGACATCGAGGTCGGGCAGCCTCAGCGTGAGCCGGCTCGTGCGCGCGCGCTCGGCCAGGATGATGGCCGTGAGCTGGTCCACCGCCTCCTTGAGGTCGCGGTTGACGATCAGGTAGTCGTACTGGCGCCAGAGCGCGATCTCCTCGCGGGCCCGGACCAGCCGCCGGGTGATCTCCCGCTCGGCGTCCGACTTCCGCTCCCGCAGCCGCTGCTCCAGCTCCCGCATGGACGGCGCCACGATGAACACCAGCACCGCCTCCGGGTACCGCCGGCGCAGCTGGGCCGCCCCCTGGGTGTCGATGTCGAGGAGGACGTCCTGGCCCTCGCGCAGCGCCGTCTCCAGCACGCTGGCCCGGGTCCCGTACAGGTTCCCGTGCACCTCCGCCCACTCGGCGAACTCGCCCCGCTCGCGGAGCGCGTGGAACTGGTTGGGGCTCACGAAGCGGAAGTCGATGCCGTCCGCCTCCCCGGGCCGCGGCGCGCGGGTCGTGTAGGAGACGGAGTACACGACGTCGGACAGCCGCAGCCGCGCCTCGCGGCACAAGGTCGTCTTTCCCGCCCCCGACGGCGCGGACACGACGAAGAGCGTCCCCCGGCGACTGATCAACCGGCCGCGCCCCGGCCCCGGCTACTCAAGGTTCTGCACCTGCTCGCGCATCTTCTCCAGGATGGCCCGCGCCGCCAGGCCGGCCTGGCTCAGCTCCAGGTCGTCCGCCTTGGCCGCCACCGTGTTCACCTCGCGGTGCAGCTCCTGGATCAGGAAGTCGAGGGGCCGGCCCACGGGGCCGCCCTTGTCGAGGAGCAGGCCCAGCTCGTCCAGGTGCGCGCGCAGGCGCGTCAGCTCTTCGGTCACGTCCGTCTTCTGCGCCCAGACGGCGGCCTCGGTCAGGATCCGCGCCTCGTCGATGGGGGCCTCGGCCAGCAGGGCCCGCAGCCGCTCGCGCAGCCGCTCCTCGCGCCGCGCGGCGGCGGCCGGAGCCCGGGCAGCCATCGCCGCGACCTGGGCCAGCAGGTCCGCCCGCCGCCCGCGC
>JBBIIW010000388.1:0-3504 GCA_037446305.1 Candidatus Rokuibacteriota bacterium | reverse complement strand
GGGGAACGCGACCAGCGGCGGGATGGCGCCCAGGCCGTCGGCGACCAGGTCGCGCCCGGTCAGGACGCCGAGCACGCCGGGCATCCTGACCGCGCCCGTCGTGTCCACCCGGCGCAGCTCGCCGTGCCCCACCCGGGCCCGCACGAAGGCGGCGTGGGCCTGCCCCGGCAGATCCACGTCGCCCGTGAACCGCCCGCGTCCGGTGAGCAGCGGCCCGTCCTCGGCCCGCAGCGCATCGCGATCGCTCCCGAATCGGAGAAGGCTCTCGGTCACCGATCCCTCCCTCGTCGCGCCGTTGACAGCGCAGGTGCGTCCGAGTATAAGCGCTGCGTGTCTGGAGAGCACCGCGTCGCCGCCAAGGAGGCTCGACCGATGAGCACCCCCCGCACCCGCACCTCGCTCCGTCTCCTGGCCGCCGTGCTCGCGGCCGTCTGCCTCGCCGTGCCGAGCCCGGCCCAGCCCCAGGGCGAGCCGATCAAGATCGGCTTCCTGATCCCGCTCACCGGCCCGCTGGCCACGCCGGGCCGGGACATGGCCGACGGCTTCGCGCTCTTCTGGGAGAAGGTCGGCCACCAGGCCGGCGGGCGGAAGGTCCAGGTGGTCACGGCCGACACCACGTGCAATCCGGACCAGGCGCTGACCCAGGCGCGCCGGGTCGTGCACCAGGAGAAGGTCCATTTCATGGTCGGCCCCCTCTGCGGCCACGAGGGCCCCGCGGTGGCGCAGGTGAGCAAGGAGACCGGCGTCCCGCTCCTCATGGACACGGCCGGCGCCGACGCCGTCACCAAGTGGGACCGCACGCCGACCGTGGTGCGCACGGCCGTGTCGGCCAGCCAGATCGGTCACCCCTGGGGCGACTACCTCTACCGGGAGCTCGGGCTCCGCAACGTCACCTTCATCGGGCAGGACTACACGTGGGGCCACGAGGTGACGCTGGGCGCCGTCCGCACCTTCACCGAGCTGGGCGGCAAGGTGGCCAAGATCATCTGGAACCCGATCGGCACCCGCGACTACGGACCGACCATCGCCGCCATCCCGCCGGACTCGGACGGCGTCTCCGCCGTCGTGGTCGGCGTGGACCGCGTGCGCCTCTTCGAGGCCTGGTTCAACTTCGGCATGGACAAGAAGATGAAGATCTACGGCGGCTACTGGCTGCACCAGGACGTCCTGCCGCAGATGGACGACCGGGCCATCGGCATGATCGGCAACGCGCTGCACTACGCGGCGGGCCTGCCGACCCCGGAGAACCAGGAGTTCACCGCCGCCTTCGCCCGCAAGTACCGGCGCCTGCCGTCGTGGTTCGCGGAGTCGGCCTACACGGCCGGGCTGTGGTCCAAGACCGCGATCGACGCCATCCAGGGGAAGGTCGAGGATCGGGCGGCGTTCCTCAAGGCGGTGCGCAGCGCGAAGATCAACGCCCCCCGCGGCCCCCTGCGCCTGGACGAGTACGACAACCCGATCCAGAACGTCTACATCTCGAAGATCCAGAAGATCAAGCACCCGGTGCTCGGCGACGTGCTGACCAACGTCCCCTTCAAGACCTACGAGGCGGTCTCGCAGTTCTGGACGTGGCCGCCGGAGGAGTTCTTGAAGCGGGGCCCCTACAAGCGCTAGCGGCGACCGGCGCCGGGGCCCTGAGCTCCGGCCCCGGCGCCCCGCACCCCGACCGGCATGACGGCCGCCATCCTCCAGGCCATCAACGGCACCTCGCTCGCCGCCCTGCTCTTCCTCGTGGCCAGCGGCTTCACGCTGACCTTCGGTCTCATGCGGGTGGTCAACATGGCCCACGGGGCCTACTACCTGCTGGGCGGCTACGTGGGGCTGTCCATCACGCAGGCCACCGGCAGCTTCGTCCTGGCCATCCTGGGCGGCGGGGCCAGCATCGTCGTCCTCGGCTACCTGGTCGACCGCCTCCTGATCCGCCGCACCGGCGAGAACCACCTGGCCCAGGTGCTCCTGACCGTCGGCGTGGCCTTCGTGATCGGCGACGTGGCGCTGAAGCTCTGGGGCGGCGACTCGCTCAAGGTTCCGGTCCCACCCGGCCTCCGGGGCGCCATGGAGCTGCCGGGCGGGCTCGTGTACCCCACCTACCGCTTCGTGCTGATCGTCTTCGGGGCCGCGGTGGCCCTGGCCCTCTGGCTCCTCTACCGGAAGACCCAGCTCGGGGCGCTGGTGCGGGCGGGGGTGGACGACCGCGAGCAGGTGAGCGCCACCGGCATCGACATCGACCGGCTGTTCGTCATGGTCTCGGGGCTGGCCTCCTTCCTGGCCGGCATGGCGGGCGTCGTGGGCGGCGCCTTCCTCACCCTCTACCCGGGGGCCGAGTGGGAGATCCTGATCGTGGCCCTGGTGGTGGTCATCGTCGGCGGGCTGGGTAGCCTGGAGGGGGCCATCGTCGGCGCCCTGATCGTCGGCCTGCTGGACGCCTACGGCCGCTGGCTGCTGCCGGAGTTCTCCTACTTCGTGCTCTTCGGCCCCATGGCCCTGCTGCTGCTCCTGCGCCCGCGCGGCCTCTTCGGCCGGGAGGTGTGATGCGCCGGGGACCGCGGCTGGCGCTCGGGCTGGCGGGCCTGCTGGCCGCTCTGGCGGTCCCGTACGCGGCCGGTCCCTTCTGGACGGGGCTGGCCACCCAGATGCTGGTCTTCGGGCTGCTGGCCCTGGCGGTGGACCTGCTGCTGGGCCATGCCGGCCTGTTCTCGCTGGGGCACGCCTCGTTCTTCGCGCTCGCCGCCTACACCACGGCCATCCTCCAGGTGCGCCACGACGTGCCGACCCTCCTGGCGGCGCCGGCCGGCCTGGTGGCCGGCACGCTACTGGGGGCGGTCTTCGGCCTGGCCGTCCGCACCCGCGGGGTCTACTTCATCCTGGTCACCATGGCCTTCGGCTACGTCGTCTGGGGCGTGGCCCACCGGTGGTCGTCGTTCACCGGCGGCGACAACGGGGTGACCAACGTGCCCTTCCCCGCCCTGGGCCCGCTGCGGGTGGAGTCGCACACCCAGTACTACTACCTGGTGCTGGCGGTCGTCCTGCTGTGCGCGCTCGGCTACCGCGTCCTGATCCGCTCGCCGTTCGGGCTCGCGCTGCGGGGCATCAAGGCCAGCGAGAGCCGGATGCGCAGCCTGGGCTTCGACGCCGGCCGGCACCTCTACGTGGCCTTCGTGCTCTCGGCGGCGCTCGCCAGCCTGGCCGGCGTCCTCTACGTCTACTACAACCGCTTCGTCAACCCGGTCGCCTCGTCGTTCCCCATCTCGGTCGAGGCCGCGCTGATGGCCATCGTGGGGGGCACCGGGACCATCCTGGGCCCCTTCCTCGGCTCGATCGTCATCCTGGGGCTCCGCAACTGGGTCTCGAGCTTCTTCGAGCTGTACGCGGCGGTGATGGGGCTGGTGTTCGTGGCGGCCGTCCTGTGGGCGCCGCAGGGCCTGGTGGGCCTGGCCGCCCGCCTGCGGCTCCGCGCGCCGGCGGCGGCGGGATCCTGACGATGGCGGCGCGGGAGTGCGCCTG
>JBBIIW010000387.1:0-3507 GCA_037446305.1 Candidatus Rokuibacteriota bacterium | reverse complement strand
TGGGCGGCCATGACGCGCGAGCGCGACGCCGGGCGCGCGCGCCTGCTGGGCGTGAGCAACGTCAGCCTCCGGCACCTGATGCAGATGGCGGCCACCGGCGCCGAGCTGCCCGCCTTCGTGCAGAACCGCTGCTTCGCGCGGCTGGGATGGGACCGCGCCGTGCGGGCGTTCTGCCGCGAGCGGAACATCACCTACCAGGGGTTCTCGCTGCTCACCGCCAACCCCGAGGTGCTCCACCACCCGCTCGTGGGCCGCATCGCCGCCCGCCTGGGCGCCACGCCGGCCCAGATCGTGTTCCGCTTCGCGCTGGCGGTGGGGATCCTGCCGCTCACCGGCACCACCAGCCGGCAGCACATGGAGGAGGACCTGGCCAGCCGGCACCTGGCCCTGACCGGCGACGAGGTGCGCGCCATCGAGTCGCTGGCCGGCTGAGCCGCGAGGAGGTGAGAGGCACGCGACCGTTCCCGTAGCGCGTCCGGAACTCGATGACAGGAGGCACCCATGACACGTCTCGCCAGCCGTCTCGTGCTCGTCGGCCTGATCGCCAGCCTGGTCTTGCTGGCCGTCGCCATCCAGCCCCGGGCGCAGGCCCAGCGCCCCATCACGCTCCGGGTGCAGTCCAGCGTCCCTGTGGCCAGCGCCTTTTATGCCAAAGGCATCCCCCTCTTCAAGGAGGCGGTGGAGAAGATGTCGGGCGGCCGCCTGAAGATCGAGGCCTTGCCCGCCGGCGCCATCGTTGGCGCTTTCGAGGTGCACGACGCCGTCTCGCGCGGCGTGCTCGACGGCGGCCACACCTACGTGGGCTACCTGGTCGGCAAGCACCCGGCGGCCGCGCTGCTCGTGGGGCCGGTCGGCGGCCCCTTCGGCTTCGACCCCTGGGACCTGTTCGCCTGGTACTACGAGGGCGGCGGCCTGGAGCTCTACCAGGAGTTCTACCGCGACGCCGTCAAGCTCAACGTGGTCGGCTTCCCGCTGGCGCCGGTCAGCCCGCAGGTGCTCGGCTGGTACAAGCGCCCGATCACGAAGTTCGAGGACTTCAAGGGGCTGAAGATCCGCGTGGGCGGCATCGTGGCCGAGGTCTACCGCGAGGCGGGGGCCGCCGTCGTCACGCTGCCCGGTGGCGAGATCCTGCCCGCCGCCGAGCGCGGCGTCATCGAGGGCGCCGAGTGGGCCGGCCCGGCCGAAGACATGCCCATGCACTTCTACCAGGTCTGGAAGCACTATCACATGGACAGCGTCCACGAGCCGTCGGTGCTGGGCGAGATCATCTTCAACCGCGCCGTCTTCGAGAAGCTGCCGCCCGACCTGCAGGAGGTCATCCGGGTGGCCACTCAGGCGACGGTGGCCCGCTTCTGGGCGTGGTACAACGTGCAGAACGCCCGGAGCGTGCGCACGCTCAAGACCGAGCACAAGGTGAACATCTACCGGACGCCCGAGGACCTGCATCTCAAGATCCTCGAGCACTGGGACAGGGTGGCCGCGCGCTACAGCCAGAGCCACCCCTTCTTCAAGAAGGTCTACGACTCGCAGCGGGAGTTCGCCCGCCTGGTCGTGCCGGCCCGCCGGATCATCCACCCCGAGTACCGGCTGATCGCCGAGTACTACTGGAAGGATGAGATCGGCGGCCTGGTCACCAGGTAGCCCGCCGCCCCGTACAATGGCGACCCCGGGCCGAGAGCGCCCGGGGCAACGGAGGTGACCCATGGAGCGACTGGTCCGTCTCGTCCCGTGGCTGATCTCGACCGCCGCCGTCCTGGCCCTGGCGGTCCAGGCCTTCTGGGGGCACACGGCGCCGCCGCCGGCGGAAGCCCAGGGCCGGCCGATCGTCTGGAAGGTCGGCGCCAGCTGGCCCACGACCGACCCCGCCTACTCCCTCAACCTCAGGCCGCTGGCCGAGCGCGTGGAGCGGCTCTCCGGCGGCCGGCTCAAGTGGGAGCTGTACCCTGCCGGCGCCATCGTGCCCGCCTTCGAGGTCCTCGACGCCGCCCACCGGCGCGTGATCGACGCCGCCCACTCCTGCTCCTACTACTGGGTCGGCAAGCACAAGGCGGCCCACCTGTTCACCGGGGCTCCCGGCGGGCCGTTCGGCATGGACCTCTGGGACTTCTACGGCTGGATGTACCACGGCGGCGGCTGGGACCTCCTCCAGGAGTTCTACACCCAGGTCGTGCGGCTCGACATCGTGGCCTTCCCCGTGGTGACGTCCAACCCGCAGGCCATGGGCTGGTTCCGCAAGCCGTTCAAGACCGTGGACGACCTCAAGGGGCTCAAGTACCGCGTCCCCGGCGTCATCGCCGATCTCTACAGGGAGTTCGGCATGTCGCCGGTCAGCCTGCCCGGCGGCGAGATCGTGCCCGCCCTCGAGCGCGGCGTCATCGACGGGGCGGAGTGGGCGTTCCCGGTGGCCGACACGCTGATGGGCTTCCAGGACGTGCTCAAGTACTACTACCTGCCCGGCATGCACGAGCCCACGACCACCTGCGAGCTGGAGGTCAACAAGAAAGCCTGGGACGCGCTGCCGGCCGACCTGCAGGGCATCGTCCGGGCGGCGGTCGACCAGACCTACCTCGACTACTGGGCGCGCATCACCCGCGACAACAGCCAGCTGCTGGGCCAGTTCAAGGAGAAGCACGGGGTGAACATCGTGCGGACGCCGCCCCAGGTCCACCAGGCCGTGCTCAAGGCCTGGGACCGCCTGGCCGAGCGGGAGTCGAAGGATCCGTTCTTCAAGAAGGTCTACGAGTCCATGCGTGCCTACGCCTCCACCGTCGTCCCCTACCGCAAGGTGATGTGGGACGCCGTGGAGACCGCGCGCGACTACTACTGGCAGGAGCGCTACATCCGGTGACGGCGCCGGCCCGCCGCGCGGGGGCTCGCCTCCGCGCGGCGGGTCAGCACGCGCTACTTCCGCTCGGGCTGGGGGCTCTCCGGCGGCGCCGCCACCCCGCCCTCTGTGCCGCCGTAGATCTTCCAGATCTCCTCCGACATGCCCTCGGACAGGCGAGGCTTCTCGCGGCTTCCCGCCGGCGGCACGGAGCAGCCCCCGAGGTGTCCGCGACGCCGCCCGCCAGTCCATCTACAGTAGCAAGGCGAGTAGCAAGGCGGCCGAGGCTCGCACCCAGGTCGTGCGCACGCCCGCGCGTCAACTCGACCGGCTCACCACCGCGATCGACGAGGTGAATCGCGCCGCCACCCCCTGCTGCCGCCGACTGAGCCGGGCCGTGGCCCCTCCGATGCCGAACTGCTCAGGCCAAGCCGACGCTCATCGTCGTCGCCGTCACGTTGCTCCACACCGTCTACGCCATGCTCAAGCATCGTCGGCCCTACAACCCCCTCACGCCTGCTCGTCGCCCCGACGACAATGGGACTCGACATCTCATCCTCGATTTCGCAGGGGTCGAGGAAGGACATCGACCAGGTTGAGCGCGTGAAGCCACGGATTCGCGCATGAAAAAGGCTCCAAACGTGGTAGAGGGAGGTTGGGGACCGTCCACGTCACACCACGAA
>JBBIIW010000386.1:0-3520 GCA_037446305.1 Candidatus Rokuibacteriota bacterium | reverse complement strand
CTTGGCCATGCCGCATTCAACCAATCCTGCCGCGGCGCTGTCCATGCTTTTTCGAGCCGCGCCCGGATTACCGGGACAGGCTCCTAGCGCCTCGGCCAGCACCGAGCCGGCGCCGGCGGCGCCGACCTCCTGCGGCAGGTAGCCGACGACCAGGCCGCGGGGACGGCTGACCGCGCCGGCGTCGGGCGCCTCCAGCCCGGCCAGGATGCGGCACAGCGTCGTCTTGCCCGCCCCATTGGGACCGACGAGACCGACGCGCTCGCCGGCCGTGATGCGCCACGACAGGCCGCGGAAGAGCGCCCGGCCCCCGTAGGCCTTGCTGACGCCGTCGAGCTGGACGAGCACCCTATCCCATGCCCTGCACGCGCTCCGGGCGGATCTTCACGATCACCCGGACCTCGCCGGGAGCCCGCCCGGGATAGCGGTCCTGGCCCAGGTACTTCTTGGCCAGCGCGTCGATGTGGGCGTCGGCGCCCTGCTCGGTCATCTCCACCACCCGGCCCCTGACCTGCACGTAGCGATAGGGGTTGTCGGGGTCCTGGGCCGACAGGCTCACGCGCGGGTTGCGCTGCAGGTTGCGGTCCTTGACCCGCCCCCGGGCCGTGTTGATGCGGATGTTGGTGCCGTCGAAGTCCACCCACACCGGGGTGACCTGCGGGGCGCCGTCGGCGCCGACGGTGGCCAGGTGCGCGAAGGCCTTCTTGTCGAAGATGTCGCGGTACTTCGCCAGTGCGTCCGCTGCGCTCATGCGCGTCCTCCTCTCAGCTGCTCCATGACCGCGAAGGCGTGGCGAGCCGACTTGGCGGCCAGCGTGCCCCCCATCAGGAGCCCGATGTCCAGCGTCTCGGCGATCTCCGCCTCGGTCGCGCCCTGGTCGAGGACCTCCTCGACGCGGTGGTCGATTCAGTCGAAGCAGTTCTGCGAGACGGCGACCGCCAGCGCCATCAGTTCCTTGTGCTTCTTGCTCAGCGCGCCGTCGGCGAAGACCTGCCGGCCCAGCTGCCCGAAGGCGGCGTAGACCTTCATCGGCGAGGCCAGCATGAGTCCATTCAGGCGCTTCTTCTCGGCCTTGCGCTCGTGGATGTGGGTGTGCATGGTCTCCTCGTCGTCCGGCGCTACCCTTCCTGGGTCGTGAGCTCGGTGGCCCGCGCCTCGGCCAGGGCCCGCAGCGCCAGCAGGATGCGGACGACGCACTGCTGCACCAGCAGCGCGTCCTGGCTGGCCGGATCGGCCAGCCACTGCCGTGCCCAGTCGCCCTTCTCCTGCGCGAAGCCCAGCGTGGGCGACAGGGCCTGCAGCTTCAGCAGGAGGTCGTCGGGCGGCAGTCCGGCGGCCCGCAGGCGCGCCACCACCGCCGCCCGCACCGCGGCGTTCCAGATCCCGGTCAGCCCCTCCAGCAGCGCCGCGTAGCAGGTCAGCTCCGGCTTCTCCTGGAACTGCTGCAGCACGGCCGGAACCAGGGCGCTCACCACCGGGTCCCCGTCGTCGTCCACGCCGAACAGCGGGCCCAGGACCGGGTCGGCCTGGGGCTCCGGCAGGGCCTGCACGAGCGCCAGCGCGGTGGCGGCCGGCACGTCGGGCAGCCGGGCCAGGCGCTCCAGCAGCGGTACGTCAGCCATGCTCATCCTCCGGCGCGGGTGGGCTCGCCGCGCACCTCGGCCCGCGCCAGCTCGCGCGCGGTTCCGGCCGGCACCAGGAAGCCGGCCGCCAGCGCCGCCAGGCACACGACCAGGCCCACCAGGAAGACGCCGTGCAGCGCCTCGACCATCGGCAGCCCGGCCTCCAGCCGGCGGGTCATCACGGTGCCCATGACCGAGACCCCGACGGCCCCGCCGACGGCGCGGAAGAACTGCGTCATGGAGGTGGCGATGCCGAGGTCGGGGCGGGGCACCGCGCTCTGCACCGCGATCAGCATCGGCACCATGTTCAGCCCCATGCCGACCCCGGCCACCAGCACGTCCCGCATGGCGGCGGCCGGGGTCAGCTCGACGCCCCAGCGGGCGAACAGGACGAAGGCCACCGCCAGGCAGGCCATCCCGAGGACGACCACCGTGCGGTAGCCGACGCGCAGGACCAGCCGCGCGCTGATGACCGACAGGGCCACCCAGCCCAGCACGAACGGCGTGAGCACGAACCCGGCCTGGGTGGCCGAGGCGCCGACCACGGCCTGCATGAACAGCGGCACGAAGGAGAGCGACCCGAACATGGCCATGCCGGCCAGGAACCCGGTGACGACCGCCGCCAGCACGATCCGGTTGGCGAACAGGCGCAGGGGTACGATCGGCTCCCGGGCCCGCCGCTCCACGGCCACGAACGCCCCCAGCGCGCCGCCGGCCACGGCCAGCGGCAGGCCCACCTCGGGGCGCCACCAGGCCCCGGCCTGACCGGCGGCGACCACCCCGACCAGCAGGGCCGAGATGCCGCCGGCGAACAGGAGCAGCCCCGCGTAGTCCACGATCGGGCGGCGGGTCCGCCGCGCCTCGCCCGCCAGCGCGGAGCCGATCAGGCCCATCGCCAGCACGCCGAAGGGCAGGTTCACGAAGAACACCCATCGCCAGGAGATGTAGTCGGTGAGGAGCCCGCCCAGCAGCGGTCCCACCACCGAGGCCACGCCCCACACCGCCGAGAAGTAGCCCTGCATCCGGGCCCGGCGCTCCAGCGGGAACAGCTCGCCGACGATCGTCATGCCGATCGTGATCAGCGAGCCGGCGCCGAAGCCCTGCAGCATGCGAAAGGCGATCAGCTCGACCATGCCCCCGGCGGCCCCGGACAGCGCCGAGCCGGCCAGGAAGATGGCCAGCCCGGTCAGGTAGGTGGGCCGGCGCCCGTAGAGATCGGACAGCCGGCCCCACAGCGGCATGCCGACCGTGGAGGTGAGCAGGAAGCCGGAGAAGACCCAGGAGTAGATGGCCAGACCGCCGAGGCTCGCCACCACCTTCGGCATCGCGGTGGCGACCACGGTGGATTCCATGGCGCCCAGGAAGATGGCGAGCACGATCCCGAGCAGGACACGCCGCCGCCGGCCCTCGTCCATCAGTGGCGTCCGGTGCAGGTCGCGCACGGGCACGACTCGCGCAGCCCGGGGTACGGGTACAGGCTCCGGTGGCCGTCGCTCCACGCCACGCGCAGGCCCTCCGGGGTCCGCGCGATGTCGGTCGGCCAGGCCATGGCGGGCGTCAGCGCGCCGAGCCCGGCGCAGGCGCCGCACCCGCAGTCCCGGCGCAGCCGCTCGAAGGGGTAGATGCTGCCGTGCCCGTCGCTCCACGTCACCCCGACCGCGTACCGGCCGACGAGGTGGACGTCGCGGGGCGCGCTCGGGTCCGGCTGCCCGAGCAGCGGCAGGACCCGCCGCGTCACGCGCCGCCTCCCGGTCGCGAGGGCTCGAGCCGGGCTGCCGCCAGCAGGTAGTGCACGGCCAGGTTCTGGTAGGCGCCCCAGGCCGCGGCGCGACGGCGAATCGCCTCCTCGGCCGGCGGCCCCCCGTTCGGGGCGTAGCGGGCGAACGCCTTGCGCACCCCGA
>JBBIIW010000385.1:0-3522 GCA_037446305.1 Candidatus Rokuibacteriota bacterium | reverse complement strand
GCGAGGCCCCTGGCCCCGGCGCGCGGGGGGCGCCGGCGGTGGCGACGGTGAGGGCGCTGCTGGCGGCGGCGCTCGGCCGCGCGCGCGAGGCCGGCATCCCCGACGAGCGGATCGTCCTGGACCCGGGCATCGGGTTCTTCCGTCATGAAACCGTCCCCTGGCCCGAGTGGGACGTCCAGGTGCTGGCCGGGCTCTCCGCGCTGGCCGACCTGGGGCGGCCGCTCTGCGTGGGCGTGTCCCGGAAGTCCTTCCTGGGCGCGCTGACCGGCCGCCAGGCGCCGGCCGGCCGGCTGGCGGGGTCGCTGGCCGCCACCGCCGCTGCGGTCCTCGCCGGCGCCGCGCTGGTCCGGACCCACGAC
Organism: Candidatus Rokuibacteriota bacterium; assembly: GCA_037446305.1. GTDB lineage: Bacteria > Methylomirabilota > Methylomirabilia > Rokubacteriales > CSP1-6 > JBBIIW01. The sequence goes on along the minus strand of JBBIIW010000385.1, from coordinate 3,163 downwards.
GTCGCGGAGACCGTGGACGCCGTGCGCGTCGCCGAGGCGCTGCGGCCGGAGCCGGCGCCATGAAGGAGCTGCTGGCGGCCTTCCACTGGCGCGACGCGGTGGACATCCTGCTGGTCACGCTGGTCATCTACCGCGTGCTCGTCCTCTTCCACCGCACCCGGACCATGCAGATCGTCACCGGGCTGGGGGCGCTGGCGGCCATCTCGGCGGTGGCGCATCAGTTCGAGCTGCTGGCCGTCTCCTGGATGCTCGATACCTTCTGGTCCCTGTGGGCGGTGGCGCTGGTCGTGATCTTCCAGCCCGAGCTGCGGCGCGGGCTGGCGCGGATCGGGCAGGGGCGGCTCTGGCTGTCATTGTTCGGCGCCCGCTTCGACCACGCCCAGCTCGTGATCGAGCTGGTCAAGGCCGCCCAGATCCTGGCCGCCCGCCGCATCGGCGCCCTGATCGTCATCGAGCGCGGCGGGGGCCTGCGCCAGTACGCCGAGCTGGGCGTGCCGCTCGACGCCCAGGTCTCGGCCGACCTGCTGGAGGCGATCTTCCTGCCCGCCTCGCCGATGCACGACGGGGCGGTCGTGGTCCAGGGCGGCCGCGCCACGGCGGCCGCCTGCTTCCTGCCTCTGTCCCGGGCCCCCCAGACGACGCGGGCGCTGGGAACGCGGCACCGCGCGGCGCTCGGGATCACCGAGGAGACGGACGCCGTGGCCATCGCGGTCTCCGAGGAGACCGGACGGGTCTCGCTGGCCGTGGACGGCGGCATCGAGGTGGTGCCCGACCCGGCGGCCCTGCGGCGCCGGCTCGAGGAGCTGCTCGAGGGGCGTCCGGCCGACACGTCCGCGCCCGAGCCGGCCGGCGCCCGCCTCAAGCTCGGCGCCTGATGCTGGAGGCCCTCACCCACCGCTGGCCCCTGAAGCTGCTGGCGCTGGCGATCGCCGTCGCCGCCTGGCTGTTCGTGGCGGTCGGCGAGCGGACGCAGCTCGCGGTCGCCGCCCCCGTGGAGTACGTGGGCCTGCCCGCCGACGCCGTGCTGGTCCCCGACGCGCGCGATCGCATCGAGCTGCAGCTGCAGGTGAGCCGCTGGGCCGCCCGCCGCGTCAGCCCCGAGGCAGTCCGCGTCAGGATCAACGTGGCCCAGCTGCCGGCCGGGGAGAGCCAGATCGCGGTCACGCCCAGCCACGTCGTCATCCCGCCCGGCGTGCGGGTCACCGGGATCCATCCCCGCATGCTCCGGGTGGCGGTCCTGCCGGCCGCCGAGAAGACCCTCGCGGTGGCGCCGCGGCTGCGCGGGCAGCCGGCCGACGGCTATGCCGTCGGCCGGGTCCTGGTGCAACCGGTATCTGTCCAGGTCAAGGGGCCCCGTTCTACAATCGAGGCACGTGACACTGTCGAGACGGCCCCGATCGACCTGACGGGCAGTCAGGCCACCGTGACCCAGACGGTCGGCCTGGTCCTTCCGGAGTACGTCTACCCGACCAGCGGCGGGACCGTGCAGGTGACGGTCGAGATCCGACCGGAGGGCGTGATGTCCAGACGCGGAGCGCAGCCGTGACACGCTTGTTCGGGACCGACGGCATCCGGGGCGTCGCCAATGTCGAGCCGCTGACCGCGGAGCTGGCCTACCGGGTGGGGCGGCAGCTGGTGGCCACGCTGCGGGCCCAGCGGCGGCAGGAGCGGGTGCGCGTGGTCATCGGACGCGACACCCGGCGGTCGGGCCCGCTGCTGGAGTCGGCCGTCTCGGCCGGCGTCCTGAGCGCGGGCGGCGACTGCTACGCGGTCGGGGTGCTGCCCACGCCCGCCATCGCGCTGCTGACCCGGGCCCTGGACGCCGACGGCGGCGTCGTCCTCTCGGCGTCCCACAACCCCTTCCCCGACAACGGCATCAAGCTCTTCGCCGCCGACGGCACGAAGTTCCCGGACGCCTGGGAAGACGAGATCGAGGCCGGCCTGAACGGCGGCGACGCCGCGCCACGCCCCCAGGGCGCCGAGGTCGGCCGGCACGTCCCGTACGACCGGGCCGAGCGCTACTACGTGGACTACCTCTGCCGGTGCTTCCCGGTGGACCTGCGAGGCATGACGATCGTGCTCGACTGCGCCCACGGGGCCACGTACCGGGTGGCGCCCCGCGTCTTCCGGCGCCTGGGCGCGCGCGTGCTGACCATCGGGTGCCGGCCGACCGGGACCAACATCAACGCGGCCGTCGGCGCCCTCCATCCGGAAGCGGTCCAGCGCCGGGTCCGGGCCCTGGGGGCCACCGTCGGCTTCGCCTTCGACGGCGACGGCGACCGCCTGATGTCCGTGGACGAGACGGGCGAGATCCGCGACGGCGACTACGCCCTGGCCATCGCCGGACGGCACCTGGCTGCGCGGGGACGCCTGAAGGGCAACGTGGTGGTCACCACCGTCATGGCCAACCTGGGGCTGGACGAGGCGCTGCGCGCCGCCGGCCTCGAGGTCGTCAAGACCCAGGTCGGCGACCGGTACGTGTACGAGGAGATGCAGCGGCGGGGCGCCAACCTGGGCGGCGAGCAGTCCGGCCACCTGCTGTTCCTCGACCACGCCCCGGCCGGGGACGGCATCCTCTCGGCCCTGGCGCTGCTGTCGGTGATGCGCGAGACCGGCGCCTCGCTGGCCGAGCTGGCGGCCTGCCTGCGCAAGTTCCCGCAGGTGCTGCTGAACGTGCCGGTGCGAACGAAGCCGCCCATCGAAACCCTGGCCGGGCTGGGCGAGCGGGTGGCGCGCTTCGAGCAGGAGATGGACGGCGCCGGGCGCATCCTGGTCCGCTACTCCGGCACGGAGCCGCTGGCCCGGATCATGATCGAGGGCGCCGACGAGGCGCGCATCCGCGCGATGGCCGACGACCTGGCGGCCATCATCCGCGCCCAGATCGGCCGCTGATGGCCGCCGGCCGCGAGCCCCTGCCGGTCCGGGGCATCGGCGTGGACCTGGTGTACCTGCCCCGCATGCGGGCGGCCATCGAGCGCTGGCGCGATCGCTTCCTGACCCGGGTCTTCACCGACGCCGAGATCGCCTACTGCCAGAGCCGCCGGGACCCGGTGCAGCACTTCGCCGCCCGCTTCGCGGCCAAGGAGGCCGGCCTCAAGGCGCTGGGCACGGGGCTGCGGCTGGGCGTGCGCTGGCGCGAGCTGGAAGTGCAGCGCCAGCGCGG
>JBBIIW010000384.1:0-3522 GCA_037446305.1 Candidatus Rokuibacteriota bacterium | reverse complement strand
GCGCGGCGCGGTGCTCATCTGCGGCGGGCGCGGCGGCGTGATGGAAGCCGCGGCCCGCGGGGCCCGGTCGGCGGGCGGCACGACCGTGGGGATCCTGCCAGGCGGGGACCGGCACGAGGGCAACCCCTATCTCGACGTCGTCGTCACGACCGGCATGGGGCAGGCGCGCAACCTGGCCGTCGTGCTGAGCGGCGACGCCCTGGTGGCGATCGGCGGCGAGTACGGCACGCTCTCGGAGATCGCCCTGGCCCTCAAGCACGGCGTGCCGGTGGTGGGGCTCCACACCTGGCGCCTGGAGGGGGCGGGGCCGGCCGGCACGCCCCTGCGCGGGTTCCACGCCGCGCGGGACGCGGAGGAGGCGGTCGAGCTGGCCCTGCGTCTCGGGCGTCAGGGGCGAGAGCCGGGCCGGGCGGACGAGTGATCCCGGTCGCCGTCGAGGAGCTCGTGAAGCGCTACGGTGCCCTCACCGCGCTGGGCGGCATCTCCGTCGCCTTCCCGGCCGGCAAGCTCACGGCGATCCTCGGCCCCTCGGGCTGCGGCAAGACGACGCTCCTGCGGGCCCTGGCCGGCTTCGCCACCGTGGACGCCGGCCGCATCCGTTTCGGGGACGATGACGTGACGGCCGTGCCGCCCCAGGCCCGGGGCACCGCGATGGTCTTCCAGAACTACGCGCTGTGGCCGCACATGACCGTGTTCGACAACGTGGCCTACGGGCTCCGGCGCGTGGGGAGGTCGTGCTGATCCTGCGCGCCTCGGACCTCGGGCCTACGAGCTGCAGATCGCTTCGGTCACCGCCATCGTGCTGATGGTCCCGGGCGCGGTGCTCCTGCTGCTCCTGGAGCGGTTCCTCCGCGCGGAGTACCTGATGTTCTTCGGGCAGCTCTGAGCGCGGGGCCGGGCGCCGCGTTGACCGGCCGGTCCCGCCACGGTAGCCTCGAGGCGTGGAACGCCGCCGCGCCGTCCGTCTGGGTCTCTCGGCGCTGGGCGCCGCCCTGGCGCTCCGGCCCGACCGGACGCTGGCCCAGCGCCTGCTCCGCACGCCGCGCCAGAGCCGGGGCCCGTTCTATCCCGTCGAGCTGCCGCTCGACCGGGACAACGACCTGGTCCAGGTCGCCGGCCAGCCGGGGCTGGCCCGCGGCACCATCACCAACGTGATCGGCCGGGTGCTGACCGAGGAGGGCCGGCCGGTCGCCGCCGCCCGCGTCGAGATCTGGCAGTGCAACGCCTACGGGCGGTACCACCACCCCGCCGACCGGCGCGACGTGCCGCTCGACCCCGCCTTCCAGGGCTACGGCCAGTTCGTCACGACCGCCGACGGCGCCTACCGGTTCCGGACGATCAGGCCGGTCCCCTACCCCGGGCGCACGCCCCACATCCACTTCGCGATCACCGGCCGCGACTTCGACACGCTCGTCACGCAGCTCTACGTGGCCGGCGAGCCGGGCAACGAGCGTGACGGCCTCCTGAACGCGGTCCGCGATCCCCGCGCCCGGCAGGCCCTCATCGTGCCGTTCGAGCCCGACCCCTCCGCCCCGGGCTCGCTCGTGGCCCGCTTCGACATCGTCCTGGCCGCCGACGGCCGCCTGAGCCGGGCCGGCGAGGAGTACCGGCGGATCACCCGCGCCCGGTAGTCCCCCGGAGCGGCCCCGGCGCACGGATAAAGTCGTCGCCGCGGCCGCCCATCTGGTATTCAAGGAGCCGATGACGACCCCGAACGCGCCGACGACCGCGCCGCGGCCGCCCGTCACCGCGGAGCAGATGGGGGCCCGCCAGCGGGAGATCTCCGTCTCCGAGTTCTTCACCAAGAACCGCCACCTGCTCGGCTTCGACAATCCCCGCAAGGCCCTCCTCACCTGCGTCAAGGAGGCGGTGGACAACGCGCTGGACGCGGCCGAGGAGGCGGGGATCCTGCCCGACGTGGTGGTGCGGGTGGAGGTGGTGCCCGCCAACGGCGGCGCCCCGCCCCCGGCCAGCCAGGCCACGCGCTTCCGGGTGACCGTCGTCGACAACGGCCCCGGCATCGTCCGGCAGCAGATCCCGCCCATCTTCGCCAAGCTGCTGTACGGCTCGAAGTTCCACCGGCTGCGGATGAGCCGGGGCCAGCAGGGCATCGGCATCTCGGCGGCCGGCATGTACGCGCAGCTGACGACCGGCAAGCCGGTGCAGATCATCTCCCGGACCGGCCCCCGGGCCGCCGCGCACTACTTCGAGGTCCAGATCGACACCAAGAAGAACGAGCCGCGCATCCTCGAGAGCAAGAAGATCGACTGGGAGGTGCCGCGCGGCACCCAGGTGACGCTGGAGATCGAGGGGCGCTACCAGAAGGGCCGGGCCTCGGTGGACGAGTACCTCGAGCAGACCGCGATCGCGAACCCGCACGTGGACCTGGTCTATCACGCTCCCGACGGGGACACCCGCAAGTACCCGCGGACGATCCACGAGCTGCCGCCCCAGCCGCGCGAGATCAAGCCGCACCCCTACGGCATCGAGTTCGGCGCCCTGCTCCGGATGCTGCACGACACGAAGAGTCACACGCTGGCCGGGTTCCTGGCCGGCGACTTCAGCCGGGTCTCGCCGGCCCTGGCCGCCGAGATCTGCCGCGCGGCCAGGCTCTCGCCGAACGCGCGGCCCCGGACCATCCACGGCGCCCAGGCCGAGGCCCTGTACCAGGCCATCCAGCGCACGAAGATCATGGCGCCGCCCTCGAACTGCCTGTCGCCGATCGGGGAGAAGGCGATCCTCCACGGCCTGTACAGGCAGATCAAGGGCGACTTCTACACGGCGGTGACCCGGGCACCGGCGGTGTATCGCGGCAACCCGTTCGTCATCGAGGCCGGCCTGGCCTACGGCAAGGGGCCGGACCAGGTGCCGGCCGCGGAGGCCCCGGCCGCCCCGCTGGCCGAGGGCGAGCAGCGCGAGGACGGCGACGAGCTGGCCCGCGTCATCCGCTACGCCAACCGCGTGCCGCTGCTCTACCAGCAGTCCGCCTGCGCCACCTTCAAGGCGGTGCTGGACACGGACTGGCGCAACTACGGCGTCGCCCAGGCGCGCGGCGCCCTGCCGGCCGGGCCCATGGTCATCTTCGTGCACATGGCCTCCGTGTGGGTCCCCTTCACCAGCGAGTCCAAGGAGGCCATCGCCGACTACGACGAGATCCGCCGGGAGATCAAGCTGGCGCTCCAGGAGTGCGGCCGCCGCCTGGGCGTCTTCCTCCGGCGCCGGGAGCGGGCCCGGAGCGAGTTCCGCCGGCGCAACATCTTCGAGCTCTACATCGAGGAGGTCGTGGAGGCCTGCGCCCGCCTCAAGGGAGGCAGGCTGCCCCGGGAGAAGCTCAAGCACCAGCTGCAGCAGATCGCCCTCAAGCGCACCGGCGGCAGCCGGACCGACGAGATCCTGGGCCGGAACGGCGGCCCGGAGGGCCTGCCCCACTCGATCATCGTCACCCCCGAGGGCGTCGAGGGCGAGCCGGCCGTGGCGCCGCCGGCCGAATCGCCCGCGGCGGCCGAGCCGGGCGACCTGGCG
>JBBIIW010000383.1:0-3528 GCA_037446305.1 Candidatus Rokuibacteriota bacterium | reverse complement strand
GCCAAGTACGGGCCGCCCCCCGGCGGGGGCAAGATCAGCCCCCGGCAGCGCGTGCCCTATCACGTCGCCGACGGCGCCTCGACGCCCGCCCCCCGGCCGGCGACCCCGCCCCCGGCGACCGACGGCTCAGCGCCGGCGCCTCCCGCGGCGGCCGTCACCCGGACGGCTGCGGCCCCGCCGGCCGCGGTCCCGCCGGCCGCCGTCAAGGAGCCCCGGCGCGGCATGGTGGTGCACGTGGACACCGCCCGGATCGTGGTGGACCTCACCGCGGCCAACGGCATCCACCCGGGCAGCCTCCTGAGCCTCCGCCGGGACCGGATCCCCATCGTGCACCCGGTGACGGGGGAGGTGCTGGGCGAGCTGGACCAGGAGGTGGCCACGGCCCGGGTGGTCGAGATCCGGGAGCGGTTCTCGGTGGCCGAGATCGAGACGGTGGCGCCGGGCGCCCAGGTGCAGATCCGCGATCGCGTGGTCGTGAAGTAGCGGTTCCTGGTGCCGATTCCCACCCTGGAGCGAGTCCTGAAGGAGCGCGTGGTCGCGCTCGTCGGCAGCGATCTGGAGTCCGTGGAGGCCGAGATCCGCCGGCAGCTCGGCTCTCCGGTGGCGTTGATCCAGGAGATGGGCGGCTACATCGCCAGCGCGGGCGGCAAGCGCCTCCGGCCCATGCTGCTGCTCCTGGCCTCCCGCCTGGCCGGCTACCGGGGGCCCCGCTCGGTCCGGCTGGCCTGCGTGGTCGAGCTGCTGCATACCGCCACCCTGATTCACGACGACGTGGTGGACCAGGCGCCCCTCCGCCGCGGCCGCCCGTCGGCCAACGCCCAGTGGGGCGACGACGCCTCGATCCTGGTCGGCGACCATCTCTACTCCAAGTCCTTCGCCATGCTGGTGGCCGACAACGACCGGGCCGTCATGGAGACCCTGGCCCGCGCCACCGTCTCCATGACCGAGGCCGAGGTGTTCCAGCTCGAGCGCAAGCGCAGCGGCATGACCACCGAGCCGGATTACCTGAGAATCATCACGCAGAAGACCGCCTCCTTCATCTCCGCCTGCTGCCGGATCGGCGCCCTGCTGGGCGGGCTGCCCCCCGCGCAGGTCGAGGCGTTGACCCGCTACGGCCTGGACGTCGGCGTGGCCTTCCAGATCTCCGACGACGCCCTGGACTTCATCGCCGACGAGGGACGGCTGGGCAAGGCCATCGGCAGCGACCTGCGCGAGGGCAAGCGGACCCTGCCGCTCATCGCCACCCTGGACCGGGCCAACGGCGCCGCGGCCGAGCGCATCCAGGGGCTGCTCCGGCGGCGCGCGCTGGGACCGGCGGAGGTGGAGGAAGTCCGCCGGCTGGTGCTCGAGCACGAGGGGGTGGAGTACGCCCGGGCCCGGGCGGCCACCTACGCGAAGGCCGCGAAGGCGGACCTGGAGGCCTTTCCGCCCTCGGACGAGCGGGAGGTGCTGGCCCTCATCGCCGACTTCGTCGTCGACCGCGACAGGTAGGTTCCCGGCGGCGGCCGGGCTCGGCCCGGAACATGGGGCGCATCGTCACGCTCACCACGGACTTCGGGACGCGGGACAGCTACGTCGCGGAGATGAAGGGGGTGATTCTCGGCATCGCCCCCGACGTGCAGCTGGTGGACGTGACCCACGAGGTGGCCCCCCAGCAGGTTGCCGAGGGCGCCCTGGCCCTGGCTGCCGCCGCGCCCTGCTTTCCCCCGGGCACCGTCCACCTGGCGGTCGTGGATCCCGGGGTCGGCACCCCGCGACGGGGACTGGTCGTCGTCGCCGGCGACCAGTGCTTCGTCGGCCCCGACAACGGCCTGTTCACGGCCGCGCTGTCCACCCCGGGCTGGCAGGCGTTCGAGCTCACGGCGCCGGAGTACCGGCGGCCGACCGTCAGCGCGACCTTCCACGGTCGCGACATCTTCGCCCCGGCAGCCGCCCATCTGGCCCGCGGGCTCGAGCCCGCGCACGGGCTGGCCCCCCCCCGCGCCTGGGTCCCCCGGTGAGGGATCCGGTCCGCCTCCGGTGGCCGGAGAGCCGGGAGGTGGCGGGGGCGGTCCGCGGCGAGGTGATCCACGTGGACCGGTTCGGCAACCTGATCACGTCCATCGAGGCGGCGCAGGTGGCCCGGCACGCGGCGGCCGGCCCCGTCGGGGTGCGGATCGCGGGCCGCTTCCTGCCGCTGGTCCGGACCTACGGTGACCTGCCGGCGGCCGGCCTCGGCGCGCTGGTCGGGTCGCGCAACCGGCTGGAGATCGTCGTCCGGGACGGCAGCGCCGCCGACCGGCTTCAGGCCCGGCCGGGAGCGCCGGTGGTCCTCAGGTCGAGGCCGGCGGCGAGGAGGACGCGGGCGAGGCCGACGTAGATGCCGGGGCGGTCGAGGCCCCGGTGCTAGACTTCTCCGACGATGCCGGCTCCCTGGCGCTGCTCTTCTCGGACTCCATGGCCTTCTTGCGCGCCTCGGACGGGTAGTCGGTGACGTACCAGCCTTCGCCCTTCAGGATGAACGGCGCCGGGGAGAGCAGCCGGCGCAGCGAGCCGCCGCAGGCCTCGCACCGCGTGAGCGGGTCGGCCGTGATGCGCTGCCAGATCTCGAAGCGGCGATGGCACTGCTCGCACTGGTACTCGTACGTCGGCACGCACTCGACGCTACATGGGAGGGCTGAACGTGTCAAGACAATCGGGCTACGTGCTCGTGGCCGTCGTGCTCGGAGCCCTGGTTGCCGGCTGCGCCACGACCGAGGAGAAGACGGAGGTGCGGCGGCTGCAGGCCCGGGCGGCGTACGAGCGAGGATGGACCCACATCCAGCAGAAGGAAGCGGCCCTGGCGTTCAGCGCCATCCAGCAGGCCATCGCCCTCGACCCCTCGGTGCCCGTCTACTGGAACGCCATGGGCTGGATCCTGCTGGATCGCGGCCGCCCGGACGCCGCGTACGGCTACTTCGCCAAGGCGGTGGAGCTGGATCCGACCTACGCCGACGCCCAGATCAACCTGGGGGTCGCCCTGGCCGAGATGCGCCGGTGGGAGGAGGCCCTGGCCGCTTACCAGAAGGCGCTGGCCCTACCCACGGTGGCTCAGCCGTACCGGCTCTACCACAACCTGGGCCTGGCCCTCTATCACCTGAAGCGGTACCGGGAGGCCGAGCAGGCGCTGCGCTTCGCGATCGGCCTCGAGCCCAAGATAGAGGGGTCGTACTACGTCCTGGGCCTAGTGCTGGTGGCTGTCGGACGTCACGATGAGGCCCGCGCGCTGTTCCAGCGGTCACGCGAGCTTGCGCCGCAGTCGGTGTTCGGCCGCGCCGCGGCCGAGCGCCTGGAAGCGCTCGGGGCGTCAAAGTCCTTGACGCCGAAAAGCACCCCGCGGTAAAACCCCCCTGCTGTCCCGAAGTCTGCGCAGGTGTTGGTGTTGGGCCCGGTTTCACGTGTGCGTGAGAGCAGCTTGCGCAGTGCACCTACCACATGAGGAGGCGGTGTATGCGGAAGTTCCTCGCAGTCCTCACCGCCCTGATCGCCACCCTGGCCCTCGTCGCGGCG
>JBBIIW010000382.1:0-3529 GCA_037446305.1 Candidatus Rokuibacteriota bacterium | reverse complement strand
GCACGTAGCGATGGTCGGCGTCGCTGCCGTGCGGCCCCACCGTGGGACCGCGTCGCGAGCAGTCGGAGCCGCTCGCGTGTCGAGGCTTCTGCAACCGCTGTGCCACGAGCCTGCGCGCGAGGGCGGAAGGCTGCGCCCGACCGACCGGCGGCTGAAGACCGAGTTCCGCATTGCGGCCACCGACGCCGGCGGCGCGCGGCCGGGCGGGGCCGCGCCGGGCGCCACCGAGCAGGTGATGACCGCCGTGGACCTGCAGGGCCTGGCCCGCGGCCGCGAGGAGCTGAACCTGCCGCTGCAGGCGGGCGACATCGTCGAGGTGCCGCGGGCCGGCACCTTCTACGTGGGCGGCGAGGTGAACCGCCCCGGCTCCTTCCTGCTCAAGACGCGCACCACGCTGGACCAGGCGCCCGTGGTGGCCGGCGGTCTCAAGGACGCCGCCGACTGGGACGACGTGCGCATCTACCGCACGCGGCCCGACGGCTCGCGCGAGGTCCTCACCTTCAGCCTGAACGACTTCGAGAAGGGCCGGCCGGCGCCCGAGCTGCAGGCCAACGACGTCGTCATCGTCGGCAAGTCCGGCGTCAAGGCCTTCCTCTACGGCGTGCGCGACTTCTTCAACTTCGGCATCGGCGCCTCGGTGCCGCTCTTTTGAACGTCCCGCCGCCGCCCGATCCCCGCCCCGGCCCGCCGGCGCTGCCGCCGGCCGAGGTGCCGGTGGAGTTCGTGCCCCGCCCGGGCGGGGTCCCGGCGCCGTTCGAGCCGCAGCGCCTCTACGGCTACCCGGTGGAAGGCGAGGAGGCGCACTTCTGGGACTACTGGCGCGTCATCCGGCGCCGCCGCTGGACCGTCATCTCCACGTTCCTGATCGTCGTCATCGTCGCCACCCTGTGGGCGTTCACCACCCGGCCCATCTACACGGCCAGCGCCACGCTCCGGATCGAGAAGGACCAGCCGCGGGTGGTGAAGTTCGACGAGGTCGTCCAGGAGGACAGCCAGCAGGACTACTACCAGACGCAGTACAAGCTGCTGCAGTCGCGCTCGCTGGCCAACCGGGTGATCGGCCTCCTGGCGCTCGACCAGCACCCCGAGTTCCAGGCTCCCGAGCAGGCCCGGGGCCTGCTCCCGCGCGCCCAGGCCTGGGTGCGGGAGCAGGCGGTGCGCTGGATTCCGGTGGCGCCGCCGGCGGCGCCCGAGGCCCGCGAGGAGCTGCGGGTGGCCTCGCCGATCACGGACGCCTTCCTGGACCGGCTCGAGGTCCAGCCCATCCGGAACTCGCGGCTGGTCCGGATCGCCTTCAACAGCCACCACCCCGACCTGGCCGCCCGGGCGGCCAACGCGCTGGCCGAGGCCTTCATCGCCCACCAGCTCGACCACCGCATCGAGGCCACGCGCTACGCCTCGCAGTTCCTGGCCCAGCAGCTGGAAGACGCCCGCCGCAAGCTGGCCGAGGCCGAGGACCGGATGACGGCCTTCCTCAAGGCCAACGACATCCTGTTCATCGGCGGCGGCGAGCGCGGCGGCCAGCCGCAGGACCTGGTCACCCAGCAGCTGGCCATCCTCTCCGAGGCCCTGCTGAAGGCCCGCAACGAGCGGCTGGCGAAGGAGAGCGTGCTGGCCCAGGCCGCCGGCGCCGGCGCCCACGACGCGCTGCCGGCCGTGCTGCAGAGCGCCCTCATCGCGCACCTCAAGCAGGAGCTGGCCCGGCTCGAGGGCGAGCACCGGCAGCTCGCCCAGGTGTTCAAGCCCGAGTACCCGCGCATGCAGCAGGTGGCCCAGAAGATCGCCGAGACCCGCCGGCAGCTGGGGGCCGAGATCGAGCGGGCCGTGCAGGCCATCGAGGCCGAGTACCAGACCGCGGTCCGCAACGAGCAGAAGCTGGAGGAGGCGGTGGCCCAGCAGCGGGCCCTGGCCCGCGACCTGGCCAGCGGCATGGCCGAGTACAGCCTGCTGCGCCGCGACGTGGACACCAACCGCGACCTCTACACCTCGCTGCTGGCCCGCCTGCGCGAGACGCAGATCTCGGCCGCGCTGTTCACCTCCAACATCTCGGTGGTGGACCGGGCGGAGATCCCCACGACGCCCTCGTACCCCAACAAGCGCTTCGCGCTCCTGCTGGCCTCGGCCGGCGGCCTGGTGGGCGGCATCGGCCTGGCCTTCCTGTTCGAGTACCTCGACACCACCATCAAGGACGCGGCCGAGGTGGAGCACGTGCTGCGGGTGCCCATCCTGGGGCTGGTGCCCACCTGGAGCGCGCTCAACGGCCGCCGCGGCCGCCGGCCGGAGCTGACCGACGGGCCGGCCCCCGAGCACCGGTTCGCCCTGGTGGCCCACGCGGAGATGGCCTCCGTGTACGCCGAGGCCTTCCGGGGGCTGCGGACCAACCTGCTCTACTCCCGGCCCGAGCACCCGCCGAAGACGATCATGATCACCTCGCTGACGCCGGAGGAGGGCAAGACCTCGCTGGCCACCAACCTGGCCATCACGCTGGCGCAGCTCGGGTGCGGCGAGGTGCTCCTGGTGGACGCCGACATGCGGCGGCCGCAGATCAACGAGGTCCTCAACCTGTCCCAGGCGCCCGGCCTCTCCACCTACCTCACGGGCCATGCCGCGCTGGACGACGTCGTCACGCCGACGGCCATCCCCAACCTGTGGGCGATCCCGTCGGGCCGCAACCCGCTCAACCCGGCCGAGCTGCTGGCCTCCACGCGGCTGCGCCAGGCCATCGAGGCGCTCGGCGAGCGGTTCGCCCACGTCGTCTTCGACACCGGGCCCGTCTTCGGGGCCAGCGATGCCATCATCCTGGCCAGCCAGGTGGAGGGCGTCATCCTGGTGCTGCGCCAGGGCCGCGCCAGCCGCGACGGCGCCCAGCGGGCCCTGCGGAATCTCCTCTCGGTCCGCGCGCGGCTGCTGGGCGTGATTCTCAACGACGTGGACGTCCGCGGCCACGGCTATTACGGCTATTACGGCTACTATGGCTATCACGGCCACCATGCCCAGAGCGCGCCGGCCGAGCGCGACTGAGGTCGAGAGCCGGCGCCTGCTGCTGATCCCGCTCGAGCGGCCTCCGGCCCGCGCCCTGGTCGTGGCGCTGGCGATCGGGAGCGCCACCTGGCTGGCCGCCCTGATGGTGCGGCCCGCCGTCGCCGACTACCTGGCCGGGCAGGCCACGGCGATCGAGGACGTGGAGCGCGCGCTGGCCTGGGACCCGGCCGATCCCCGCCTGCACCGGCGCCTGGGGCGCCTGCACGAGGCCGCCGGCGATGCCGCGCGCGCCCGGCGCCACCTCGAGACGGCCGCCCGCCTGCGGCCCACCGACGCGTACCCCTGGCTGGGGCTGGCCACGCTGGCCGACCGCGAGGGCGACCGCGCCGACGCCGAGCAGGCCCTGGCGCGCGCGCTCTCCCTGGACCCGCACAGCGTGAGCCTGCGCTGGGAGGCGGGGCTGCTGGCCTTCCGCTGGGGCGAGCGCGAGCGGGCCCTGGAGCACTTCCGCTACGTCCTGGCCGTGGACCCCCGGCAGCGCGAGGCG
>JBBIIW010000381.1:0-3531 GCA_037446305.1 Candidatus Rokuibacteriota bacterium | reverse complement strand
CAGGGCGGCGTGCCGGCGCCCGCCGCCGGGCCATGCCGGGTGGCGGATGCCCGCTGACACCCTGCGCCACGCCGGCCAGGGCTGCGAGGTGGGGTCCTCGGGCGCCGGGGGCCGCGACACCCGGAACAGGAGGACATGATGCCCAGGTTCATCATCGAGCGTGCGATTCCCGGGACCGGGTTCAGCGACGATCCGACGACCGCCGAGGGATGAGCGCCGTGTTCGTGGATCGCCCGGGGACGAAGATTTTCTATCAGACGACGGGGACGGGGCCGCGCGATCTCTTCCTCCACGGCCCCTCCCAGCCCGCCGTGCACAGCCGCATGTGGAAGAACAACGTTCCCTACCTCTCGCGCTACTTCCGGGTGACGGTCATGGATGCCCGGGGCAATGGCCGCTCGGGACGGCCGCCCGCCGGGTACGACTTCGCGACCCGGTACGGCGACATGGTCGCCGTGCTCGACGAGGCGGTCCGTCCGCCGTTCGCCCTGGTGGCGTACTCCTGCGCCAGCATGCTGGCCGTGACCTATGCCGTGGAGCACCCCGAGCGGCTCTCGCACCTGATCCTGATCGCGCCCCAGTACGCCCAGTCGCTGCCCAGGCCGTTCGAGGAGAAGGTGGCCCGCGTCATCCGGGAGGACTTCGACGGCTGGCGGACGCGGCTCTTCACCAAGGCCACGCCCGAGCCGCACTCGCTCAAGGTCGTCGAGGACTGCGTGCGCTGGGCGGGCGAGACCTCGCCCGAGATCTTCATCGAGGCGCTGCGTGAGATCGAGCACGACAACGTGTACGACCTGCTCGGCCGGGTGCGGGTCCCGACGCTCATGCTCCACGGGACGCAGGACACCGTCGTGCCCTACGGCCACGGGCGGAAGTTCGCCGAGGCCGTGCCCGGCGCCCGGCTGGTCGCGTTCGAGGGCGGCGGGCACAACCTGCCGGCCCGCGAGGCGGCCAAGGTCAATCGCCTGGTCCGCGACTTCGTGCTCGACCGGCCGGCGGCGGCGCAGGTCATCCCGCCCATGGCCGAGCGCAAGACGCCGCCGCGCCCGGCCCGGACCAGTCGCCGTCGCGTCCTGTGGCTGTCGAGCCCCATCGGCCTCGGCCACATCCAGCGTGACATCGCGATCGCCCGGCGCCTCCGGGAGCTGCACCCCGACGCCACGATCGACTTCCTGGCCGCCGATCCCGCCCGGCGGGTGGTGGAGGTGAGCGGGGAGCGGCTGCATCCGGCCACCGACGCGCTGCTGAACGAGAGCGCGCACATGGAGAGCTGGGCCTCGGCCGATCACGAGCTGCACGCCTTCAACGCGCTGTGGGACATGGACGAGATCATGGCCCACAACTTCATGGTCTTCGCCGACGTCGTGGAGGCCACCGACTACGACCTGTGGGTCGGCGACGAGGGCTGGGACCTCGACTACTTCCTGCACGAGAACCCCGAGCTGAAGCGGGCGCCCTATGCGTTCATCACCGATTTCATCGGCATGCTGCCCATGCGGGACGACCCGGACTCGGTGGAGTTCAAGCGGGCCTGGGAGAAGAACGCCGAGAACATCGACCACCTGCGGCTGCACCCGGACGTCCGCGATCTCTCCCTGATGGTCGGCGACGAGGAGGACGTGCTGGACCGGCCGTTCGGCCCCGGGCTGCCCAACATGCGCGACTGGGCCCGCCAGCACTTCCGGTTCTCGGGCTACACCTACCACTTCGATCCTGCGGAGTACCGGGACCGTGGTGCGCTGCGCCGGCAGCTGGGCCTGCCCGACGGCGAGCGCCTGATCCTGGTCTCGGTGGGCGGCACGCGGGTGGGCCGCAGCCTGCTCGAGCGCTGCGCCCGCGCCTTCACGCTGGTGGCCGACCGGCTGCCCGGGACCCGCATGGTGCTGGTGGCCGGGCCCCGGATGGAGGAGCTGGACCTGCCTCGCCATCCGCGGCTCGACGTCCGGGCCTTCGTGCCGCATCTCTTCCGCCATCACGCGGCGGCGGACCTGGCCATCGTGCAGGGCGGCCTGACCACCACGATGGAGCTGGCGGCCTTCCGGACCCCGTTCCTCTACTTCCCGCTCCGCAATCACTTCGAGCAGCAGTTCTTCGTCAGCCGGCGGCTGGAGCGGATGGGCGCCGGGGTCCGGATGCACTACGACCGCACGAGCGCCGAGGACCTGGCGGCGGCGATCGTGGACCGCCTCGGCGAGCCCGTTCACTGGGCCGAGGCGCCCCGCGGGGGCACCGACCGCGCGGCGCGGATGATCGGGGAACTGATCGCGTGAGGCCCGCACCATGAGGGCGCTGGAGCCGGTCGACGCGCTCGCGATGCTGGACGCCACGGCCACGCCGGTGGCGTCCCTGCTCTGCAAGTCGCGCAGCGCGTGGTACGGGGTCATCCTCGCCGCCGAGCATCCGGAGCGGGTGGAACGGCTCGTGCTCCTGGCGCCTGCGCTGCAGGAGGCGCCGCGCGGCGGCCCCGACTTCCACACGCCCCGGCCCGCCTACGAGGGGTGGCAGCAGTTCAACGCTCACCACTGGCGCGAGCACGACGCCGACTTCCTGGCCTTCTTCCACGCGCAGTGCTTCCCCGAGCGCCACCACTTCGAGCAGAACATCCACGTGCCGCACCGCCTGGCCCGCTACGGCGCCGGGGTGCGGATGGAGTACCACCAGACCGATCCCGAAGCCCTCGCCCACGCCATCGCCGACGGTCTCAAGCGTCCCGTGCTGTACCGGGACGTGGAGCCGGACGGGGCGCGGCGGGCGGCGGCGACGATCGCGGAGCTGCTCTGACGACCGGAGCCGCGAGCGGCGGCATGCGGAGGATCCCATGGCCGATCAGCTGAACGACGTCAACGTGGACGCCATGAAGGAGCTGGACCGGAAGATCCGGGAGAACCCCGCCCTGGGCCAGCGGAAGGTCAAGGTGCGCTCGTCCTGGCTCCGAGGGACCAAGACGCTCGTGGAGATCGGCGAGCACGAGGCGCTCGGGAGCCGGGTCACCCCGAGGACCCGGCGCTTCATCATGACGGCCGACGCGCCCCCCGGCCTGGGCGGCGTGGACGCCGGGCCGGCGGCGATCGAGGTGCTGCTGGGCGCCCTGGCCGCCTGCCTGACCTCGGGCATCGCCGCCAACGCGGCGCTGTTCGACGTCCCGCTGGACGGGATCGACATCGACCTGGAGGCCGACATCGACCTCCGCGGCCTGCTCGGGCACGACAAGTCGGTTCGCAACGGCTTCCAGCGCATCCGCTACACGGTGACCGTCCAGAGCCCGGCGCCCGAGGACCGGGTGCGGAAGTGCAAGGAGACGATCGACCGGAAGTCGCCGGTGCTGGACGCGCTGACGACGCCGGTCCAGGTCGCCTCGTCCTTCGTGTACAAGCCGCGGTAGGCGGAGGGTGGTGGCCAGGGTCGAGCCATGCCCGGCGAGGTGAACTGCCTCTTCACCAAGGGGCTGATCCCCTACCTCGAGCGCGAGGTGGGCGCGGACGCGGCGGACGCCATCTGCCGCGAGGCCGGCCGCTCGCGCGACTACCTGAT
>JBBIIW010000380.1:0-3546 GCA_037446305.1 Candidatus Rokuibacteriota bacterium | reverse complement strand
ACGCGAGAAACCTGCTGCCGGTCTTCTTCGGCTCGGTGCCGGTGGTCGCGGTGGTGGTGCTGGCGGTCACCGGGCTCTACGTGGCCCCGCCGGCGCTCCTGGCCGCGGGGCTGTCCACGGGGTGGGCCGGCGATGCGCGCTGGGGGCTGCTGCCGGCGGCGGAGGTCGCTCTGGCCCTGCTCGCCCGCCGGCTGGCCGACCGGCGCGCCGGCTACCCGTGGTGGGTCACGTTCAGCCACCCGCTCGCGATGGCTGCGCTGGTCGGCATGGCGCTGGCATCGGTCGTCGGCTTCCACTGGCGCCGCGAGGTGGAGTGGCGCGGGCGGCGCTACCGGGTCACCGACGCCGCCTGAGCGTCGCGGCGGCGCTCAGCCCGGGATGTGGGCCTCCTCGGGCAGCTCCGTCCACCTCGGCGTCCACTCCGGCACCGCCAGGCCGAACTTCTGGCACAGCTCCTTCACCTCCCGGGCGAAGGTCTGCCGCACCTCGTCGTTGTCGCGGACCTTCAGGCGGAGCTCCCGGTAGCGCTGATTCTTGGGCGAGCCGGGGCGGCCGAAGATGTTCATCGTCCGGATGTACCACTTGTTGAACGTGGCCTGCGCCTCGTCGTGGGTGGCCGGATCCTCGGCCAGCTTCTTGACCCAGTACTCGCCGTGCCGGATGTGGAACTTCTCCTCCTTGAAGATGCCCTCGATGGCGCGCACCCAGGGCCCGTAGGAGCAGTGACGGACGTCCTCCAGCTGGTGGCCGGCGCCCCGGTCCATGCAGAAGTTGAAGAACACGAAGTCGGCCCAGGTCTCGATCGGATAGTAGAAGATGTTCACCCGCTTGTCGCTGGTGATGCGCTGGGTCCCCAGGTCGGCGTCGCTGCTCACGCGCATGGTGAAGACGGCGTCGTGGGCCTCCACGTGGCGATCCACGTCCACGCCCAGGTCGGCCAGGAGGCCGTACATCACGGTGGCGTGCCGGATCTCGTCCTTGACGATCTGGGCCACCACGTGCTTCTCCTCCACGGTGGGCGCCCTGGTGATCCACGGCACGTAGCCGTACCCGCCGGCCAGCTCGGAGTCGGCCTGCATCGTCATGAGGTGGATCAGGTGCTCCCGGTACTCCGGCGTCATCTCGTCGGCCGACTCCAGCCGGCCGCCGCGCCTGATCGTGGCCATCATCGCCTGCTCGCAATCGCTCATCGCCGCGGTCCTCCCTGCCTGCTGCTCACGTTCGCTCGATGACCCGCACCGCCTTGCCCTCCGACCGCGGCAGGGTCCGGGGCGGGACCAGCGTCACGTCCACCGCCAGCCCCAGGGCGGCGCGCAACCGCTGCGCCACCTCGACCCGGAGCGCCGCCACCGCCGGGTGCGAGCCGTCGAAGCCGCCGCACCGGTCCAGGAACCCCGGGGCCGGCTCGACCTGGACCTCGACCCGGGCCAGCGTGGCCGTCCGGTCCACCACCAGCACGTACTGGGGGACCAGGTCGGCCACCTCCAGCAGCGCCCCCTCGACCTCCGAGGGGTACACGTTCACCCCCTTGATGATAAGCATATCGTCGACCCGGCCGACCAGGCGGCCCATCCGGACCGACGTGCGCCCGCACGGACACGGGGCGGGGTCGAGGACGGTGATGTCACCCGTCCGGTACCGGATCACCGGCATGCCGCGCTTGGTGAGCGTGGTCAGCACCAGCTCGCCCGGCTGCCCCGCCGGCCGCGGCTCGCCGGTCGCGGGGTCCACGATCTCGGGCAGGAAGTGGTCGTCGCAGACGTGCAGCCCCCGGCGCACCTCGCACTCGCCCGAGACACCCGGGCCGATGACCTCGCTGAGCCCGTAGATGTCGTGGGCGCGGCAGCCCAGGCCCTGCTCGAGCGCCCGCCGCACACCCTCCGTCCACGGCTCGGCCCCGAACATGCCGTAGCGCAGGCCGAGCGCCGCGGGCTCCACCCCCTGCTCCGCCATCACCTCGGCGATGTGGAGGGCGAAGGAGGGCGTGGCGCAGAGGCCGGCCGGCCGGAAGTCGCGCAGCAGGAGGCACTGGCGGGCGGTGTTGCCGGAGGAGGCCGGGACGACCGTCAGGCCGATGCGCTCGGCCCCCTGGTGAAAGCCCAGGCCCCCCGTGAACAGGCCGTAGCCGAACGCGATGTGCAGCAGATCTCCGGGCCGGGCGCCGGCCGCGACCATGACCCGGGCCATGACCTCGCGCCAGACCTCCATATCCCCGGCCGTGTAGCCGACGACCGTCGGCTTGCCCTTGGTCCCGGACGAGGCGTGCAGGCGCACGAGCTCGGCCCGCGGCACCGCGAAGAACCCGAACGGGTAGTGCTCGCGCAGGTCGCTCTTGCGGGTGAAGGGCAGGTGGCGGAGGTCGTCCAGGCGCTCGACGGTCAGGCCGGCCAGCCGCTGGCGATAGAAGGGCACGCGGGCGGCGGCCCAGGCGACGGTGTCCCGCAGCCGCGCCAGCTGCAGCGCGGCCCGGGCCTCGGGGTCCTGGGTCTCGGCGGGAACGTTCCAGATCACGGCGTCCGGTGCCCCCCGGGCGGGCGCGGCGCGGTCACGGTCAGGGCCGTGGTCGGGGCGGCGGCTCGGGGAACTCCTGGTCGACGAGGCGATGATGCCGCAGCCCGACCGCCTCGCGCTGGATGAGCAGCATCAGCCGGGCGCGGGCCGCCCGGTCGCGGGCCGCCTGGTACCGGGCCAGCAGCGTCCGCCGCTCGTCCCCGGGCGGCGCCGCGTCCAGGCGGGCCAGGAGCGCCCACGCCTCCCGGAGGGCGTCCTCCAGGCGCTCGCCGGCCCGGCCGAGGGCCGAGGCCTTCTCGGCCAGGATCTCGGTCTCGATCTTCTCGAGGCCCCGGCCCGGGCGCCCGCTCATTCGGCCCGCACCGAGGCCACCAGCCAGTGCTGGCGGTGGAGGAACTGCACGAGCGCCTCCACGACCTTGTCCTCGGCGGTCGGCTCCAGGCTGATGCAGTCGGGCAGGATGTGGCGCACGTCCGGGTAGCTTACCAGGACCCGCCGCAGCGTGCGGACGCGCGGGTCGTGGGCGAAGAGCCCCGGGCCGTCCGGCCCCGCCCAGTCGTCCCGGAATCGAAGCCGGATGCGGCGGGGCGGCCGGGCGGGCGCGGCGGCATCGCTCAGCGCGCGCTCCTCCCCACCCGCGCCTGCGCCTCGGCGTAGACGGCCAGCGTGCGGGCGATCTGCAGCCCGGCGCCGAATTGCTCCACCGCGACCTCGCGGGCCCGGGCGGCCATCGCCCGCCGGCGCGGGTCGTCCAGCAGCACGCCGATGACCGCCTCGGCCAGGGCGGCGGGCTCGCTCTTGGTGAGGAGGCCCGTCTCGCCGTCGCGCACCACCTCGTCGCAGCCCGGCGCGGCCACGGCCACGGCCGGCAGACCGCAGGCGGCCGCCTCGGCCAGGACCAGCCCCTGGGTCTCGGTCTCGGAGGCGAACAGGAAGACGTCGGCCGCCTGGTAGTACGGCGGCAGGGCCTCGTGCGGCCGGGGCCCGAGGAACTCGACCCACCCGGCGGCGCTCAGGCCGGCAGCCTGGAGGCGG
>JBBIIW010000379.1:0-3549 GCA_037446305.1 Candidatus Rokuibacteriota bacterium | reverse complement strand
CGCCGGCAGGCCCTGCCAGGCGTTGAGCGGCACCACCACGGCCACCAGCAGCGCGGCCCAGACCAGCAGCGTGCTCCGCCAGCCCACGCTCGCCAGCAGCGTCTGGGCCAGCGGGATGAAGCAGAAGGCGCCGAAGCCGGTGCCGAGGTCGGCGAGGGCGATGGCCCGGCCGCGCGCCGCCGGGTACCAGAGGGCGGCGATGGCCATGTTGGCCTGGCTGCCGAAGGCCGAGAGCCCCAGGCCCCCCACCACCCCGTACAGGACGACGAGCGCCGGCAGCGAGGCGGCCCGGCTGGCCAGCAGGAAGGCCAGAGCCGCCAGCAGCGCGCCGCCCTGGATCAGGCGCCGCGGGCCCAGGCGGTCGAAGGCCCAGCCGACCAGCGGGCCGCTGAAACCGCCCAGCAGCAGCACCGCGGACTGCACGGCGGCCACCTCCGCCCGGGCGGCGCCGAAGGCCTCGACGAGCGGCAGGTACAGGACGGCGAAGGCCATCACGATCCCGTTCTGGACGGCGAGCGTGACGGCGGCGATGGCCAGCGCCCGCGCTGCGCGACGGGACTGTGAGGTCAGCACCCGGGTGGTGGTCCGCCGCCGGCCCCGCGGCAGCCCGGCCGGCGAACCCCGGCTCCCCTACCCGCCGAAGGCGTCCAGGCCGGTGATGTCGCGCCCGATGATCAGGGTGTGGATGTCGTGCGTGCCCTCGTAGGTGTTGACCGTCTCCAGGTTCAGCATGTGGCGGATGACCGGATGCTCGTCCACGATCCCGGCCGCGCCCAGGATGTCGCGGGCCAGGCGGGCCGTGTCCAGGGCCATCTGGACGTTGTTCATCTTGGCCATCGAGATCTGCTGGGGCCGCGCCCGGCCCTGGTCCTTGAGCCGGCCCAGCTGGAGCGCCAGCAGCTGGGCCTTCGTGATCTCGGTGATCATCCAGACCAGCTTCTGCTGCACGAGCTGGAAGGAGGCGATCGGCTTGTCGAACTGCACGCGCTGCTGCGCGTACTGCAGGGCCCAGTCGTAGCAGGCCATGGCGGCCCCCACGGCGCCCCAGGCGATCCCGTAGCGCGCCTGGCTCAGGCACGACAGCGGGCCCTTGAGCCCACGGACGCCCGGCAGCTTGTTCTCCAGCGGGATGCGGCAGTCCTGGAAGGACAGCTCGGAGGTGATCGAGGCCCGCATGGAGAACTTGCCGTGGATGTCCAGCGTCGAGAAGCCCGGCGTGCCCTTCTCCACCAGGTAGCCGTAGATCTCGCCGTCGTCCTCCCTGGCCCACACCACCGCCACGTCGGCGATGGAGCCGTTGGTGATCCAGAGCTTGGTGCCGTCCAGGACGTAGCCATCGCCCCGCCGCCGGGCCCGCGTCTTCATGCTGCCGGGATCGGAGCCGTGATCCGGCTCGGTCAGCCCGAAGCAGCCGATCTTCTCGCCCCGGGCCAGGGCCGGCAGCCACCGCGCCTTCTGGGCCTCGCTGCCGTAGGCGTGGATGGGGTGCATGACCAGGGCGCTCTGCACGGAGGCGCAGGACCGGAGGCCGGAGTCCCCGCGCTCCAGCTCCTGCATGATGAGCCCGTAGGCCACGCTGGACAGGCCCAGGCAGCCGTAGTCCTTGAGCGTGGCCCCGAACACGCCCATCTCGCCCAGCCGGGGGATCAGCGCGACGGGGAAGGTCCCGGCCCGGTGGTGCTCGGTGACGATGGGCAGGAACTCGGCCTCCACCCAGTCCCGGACGGTGTCGCGGATCATCCGCTCCTCGTCGGTCAGCAGCGCCTCGATCCCGAAGTAGTCCACGCCCCGGAACTTCTCCATGGCCGGCTCCTCAGAGACGAATGGGGTTGAAGTCGGTGCCGTAGTCGAACGTATCCAGCCCTTCGCGCGATTTCAACCACCCCACGACCGCGTAGGTGAGCGGCGTGGCCGCCGCCTCGTAGAAGACCTTGACCGCCCACTGGGCGGTTATGATCCCGGTCAGCACACCGGGCGGGACCGTGCCCCCGAAGGCCAGCCCGATGAAGACGGCCGAATCCAGGCCCTGGCCGACCACCGTGGAGCCGATCGTCCGCAGCCAGAGCCACCGGCCGCGCGTGCGGACCTTGAGCCGGGCCAGGACGTAGGCGTTGGCGAACTCGCCGGCCAGGTAGGCGGCGAAGGAGGCCGCCAGGATGCGGGGGGTCTGGCCGAGAATCCGGACGTAGGCCTCCTGCCCCGACCAGAAGGGGGCCGGCGGCACCTGCCCGCCCAGCCAGATGGCCAGCACCATGAGCGCGTTGCAGGCGAAGCCCAGCCAGATGACCCGCCGGGCGGCCGCGTAGCCCCAGACCTCGGTCAGCACGTCGGCCACGATGTAGGAGACGGGGAAGACGATGATGGCCACCGGCAGGATGACGCCGGCCACGCTGACCAGCTTGGCCGCGATGACGTTGGCGGTCAGGAGCGTGGTTACGAACAGCGCCGCGCAGGTGACGAAGCGCCAGGACATGCCGGGCCGATTGTATGCAGGACCGGGGGCCCCCGCCACGCGCGCCGGGCCGCCGTGCGGAGGGCGCGGCCAGCTGACTAGAAGCCGGCGCCCCGCGTGGCGAGACGAATCCGGTAGACGGCCGTGTCGGCGGTCATGTAGAGCACCGAGCCGTCCTCGCCCCAGGCGACGTTCGAGACGACGGCGCCCGTTTCGATGCTCCCGAGATGGGTGCCATCCGGGGCCAGGACGAGGACCCCGCCCGGACCGGCGGCGAACAGGTGACCCTCGCGGTCAACCTTGAGGCCGTCCGGCACCCCGGGCGTCCTCCGCGCCGCGCCGGTCGCGTCGAAGAAGACCCGGCCCCCGGTCAGGGTGCCGTCGGCAGCCACGTCCCAGGCCATCCAGATCGCGCGGTCGCGCTCGGCATTGCTCACGTAGAGCGTCCGCTCGGAGGGCGAGAAGGCGAGGCCGTTGGGAGCGCGGAGCGCCGTCGTCAGCAGGATCAGGTCGCCGGCCGGCGTGAGCCGGAACACGCCGCTGAACGGCAGCTCCTTCTCGGGATCATCGAACGTCCCGGGCAGGCCGAACGGCGGATCGGTGAAGTAGAGGTCGCCGTTCGACCGGAACGCCAGGTCGTTCGGGCTGTTCAACCGCTTGCCCCGGTAGCGGTCGGCCAGGGTCGTCCTCCGGCCGTCCGGCTCCAGCCGGCCGATGCGCCGGTCTCCGTGCTCGGCGAGCACCAGGCGGCCGGCGCGGTCGAAGGCCAGCCCGTTCGCCCCCGGCTCCCGTCCGCGGAAGGGCGTGGCGCCCGTGTACCCGCTCGGATGGAGGAACAGGGCCACCCGGCCACCCGGCTCCCACCGGTAGACCGCGTTGCGCTGGACGTCGGAGAACAGCAGGGCGCCCCGGCGGGCCTCCCACACCGGCCCCTCGACCCACTGGAAGCCGGCAGCGACCTTCTCCAGGACCGCCGCGGGCAGGACCAGCCGCTGGAAGCGCGGATCGAGGCTCACCAGCCGCGCGCCGCCCGCCGGCGCGGCGCCAGCCCCCCCGTCGGTGAGGACCGCGAGCAGCGCGAACGGCGCCCACGCGAG